>JAPKZP010000273.1 GCA_026393735.1 Acidobacteriota bacterium | reverse complement strand
GGAAGCGCTGGCGCTCTCGCAGAAGAAGGAATTCCGCTACAGCAACCTGGCGAAGGTCGTGCTGGCCGGCTTGAACGAATACCAGTACCAGGCGGACAGCGGCGGCAGTTCGTCGCTCGTTCGTGAAGACATTGTGGACACCGTGCGCCGCGCCATCCAGCGCGCCAGCGCCTTGACCGCCTCCGACCTGAAGCGCGGCGTCGCCGCGCTCGCGACCATCGGCGCGACGGCCCCGTTCGTCGGGCTGCTCGGCACCGTCGTCGGCATCATCACCGCGTTCCAGGGCATCGCGGCCACCGGGTCGGGCGGCATCGGCGCCGTGTCCGCCGGTATCGCGGAAGCGCTCGTCGAGACCGCGCTCGGCCTCGTCGTCGCCATCCCGGCCGTCTGGTTCTACAACTACCTGACGGGCCGCATCGAGTACTTCAACGTCGAGATGGACAACTCTTCGTCGGAGCTCGTCGACTACTTCATCAAGAAGACGGCCTAGTTGAACACGGCGCGGTTCGGGCGGCCCCGGTCACGGGGCCGCGGGGAACCGCGCAGGCAGGTTCGAGAGCCAGACAGAGGAGACGGCCACAATGTCAATGGATGTGGGTGGCGCCAAGGGCGGCCTCAAGGCGGACATCAACGTCACGCCGCTCGTGGACGTCATGCTGGTGCTGCTGATCATCATGATGCTCATCGCCCCGATGTTGCAGAAGGGCGTTGACGTCAGGCTGCCGCTGGCGTCCAACACGACGGACAAGCCGGAAACTCAGGAGCAGACAGTGGTGGCGGTCGACGCCAACAAGGTCTTCTACCTGAACAGCATCCGGGTCCGCGAGGACGACCTGACGAACCAGATCGTGTCCATCATGGAGACCCGAAAGGAAAAAGTCGTGCTGATCAAGGGCGATCAGGACACTCCTTATTCGGCCATCATGGTCGCGATGGACCGGCTGCGCGCAGCCAATATCGAGAACATCGGGCTCATCACTGAACGCAAGATCAGGCCCGGCGAATCGGGAGGTCGGTGATGGCTCACCACAAGCACTTCGGCGCTGAAGACAACGTCAAGGGGAAGGAGCTGCACGCGAGCGCGGACATGAACGTCACGCCGCTCATCGACGTGCTGCTCGTCCTGCTCATCATCTTCATGGCGGCCCTGCCGCTGACGCAGAAGGGCGTCGACATCAACCTGCCGTTGGAGACCAAGGGAGCCCAGCAGCAGGCTGATACGAGCAGTCAGATCGTGCTCGAGTACACGGCCGACCGGCGCATCTCGGTGAACAAGCAGGACGTGACCATCCAGGATCTGGAGACGCGCCTGCGCAACATCTTCGAGCAGCGCAAAGAAAAGACGATGTTCATCGTGGCCGCGGGAACGCTGCGGTACGGAGACATCATCGAGGTCATCGACGCCGCCAAAGGCGCGGGCGTCGAGAAGGTCGGCATCGTCACAGACGGGATGCGCGCCGCAGCCGGCGTGAATCCGTCCGGCAACTAGCCGGGCGGTATCCCGGGCTCGGTTCCTACGAGGCAACAAGCGTGGCCGGCTGTCCCGCATCGCGGGGCAGCCGGCCACGCTCGTGTACGCCGGCGTGCCTCGAGCAGCCCATGGTGCGCGTGCGGCGGTCTCGGTGCGACGGCGCACGTGCCTGCGGGCTGCCAGGGTTCCATGGCACCGCTGTGGGGCGCGACCTCCCTGCGGGCAGCCCGGGGGAAGATCGAGTGCCCGTTTGTCGCTCCACGCTCATCCTGAGGGCTCTCAGGCCGGTCTACCGTGTCAGGAGCGCTACCCGTTAACCCGCGTGCCACCCCACACGCCGGATCCAGAACCCCGTGTCGCAACCCTCACCCGCGTCGTGCCTGCGCAGGCGGGCACCCCGCCTGGCCCGCCGAAGCTCCTCCCGGCCTGGCAGAGCACAGGCGGCCGTCCCGATCGTCGTACACAGCACGGGCCGTCCCGCCGGCACGGCGGGACGGCCCGTGAAGACTGCCGAACGGACCTGACGCTACTTCGTGATGCCCGCCACCTGTTTCTTCTTCAGCACGAGGGCCTCGTCACGGAGCTTGTCGGCTTCCTTGATGAGGCTCTGCTGCTTCGCCGGGTCCTTCTCGAGGTTGGCCTCCAGGCGGAGCAGGAGGTTCTTGTAGGTCAGGGCCTCCATGTAGTCGGGCTTCAGTTGAAGCGCCTTGTCGACGGCCTCGACGCCCTTCATCACGAATGCCTTCTTCTCGGGCTCCTTCAGCCGGAAGTCCCGGTAGGCCTTGTCCCAGTAGTACGTCGAGATCGTGTAGTAGGCCTCGGGGTTGTTCGGCTCGATCGTCGCGCGCTGCTGCAGGGCCTCGATCGTCTTCTCGAACTCTTCCTGCCGGTTGTAGAAGCCGGCGAGCTGCAGGAACACCTGCGGGTCGTTCGGGCGGGCCTGCTTGGCCGCCATCAGGGTTTCCTCGGCCTTCTGGTAGTCGCCCGCCTGCTCGTAGATGTTGGCCAGGGCGAAGTAGTTGGTCGAATCCTGCGGATCGAGCTGGATCATCTTCAGCACGATCGGCTCGGCCTGCGTGTTGTCGTTCATCTTGTCGGGCCCGTAGGCGGACACGAGGTACTCGAGCGCCAGTTTGCGCAGCTTGGGATCGGCTTCCTTTTCGCCCGCCTTCCTGTAGTTCTCGATGGCCCTGGCCAAGTACGAGTCGTGAGATTGTCGTAGCTGTTGCCCAGGTAGAAGTAGGCCACGGTCAGCTCGGGGTCGGCCGCGATCGCCTCTTCGTACAGCGCCGCCGCCCGCTTGTACTCCTGCTGGGCGTACTGAACGTTGGCGTCCTTGAATGCCCGCTTCGCGGAGAGCTTCCCGTACTGGGCGCAAGGCACCAGCGACGCAGATAGCCCCAACAGGATCGCCAGCGTTGCGACCCGCCAGAATCCCCTCAACATTGTGTCCCCCTTACCTTTCGCGCGACGCGCGGTATCAAGCGGCCTGAGACGGCCTCATCGGAATCATTCCAGACCGCACAGATGATGCGGACCGACAGGGTGGAGTCCCCTCCATCGAGAGGGGAGGGTCTGCCCAAGCCGGGCCAGTATAGTGAACCGAAAAAGGGCGAGTCAAGCAACACGCGTCCAAACCAAACCGGGCAGAATGCCTCGTTCCTTGACCACCCGGTACCCCGTCCCTATGATCAAGCCACGGGAACCGACCATCCCGGATCTTTAGACACCGATCGCCATGATTCGATTCGAAGACCTGGTCGACAAGGCGCAGACCTACATGACGGACCCGGAGATCGAGCTGCTCCGGCGTGCCTACGTCTTCTCGGCGCTCGCCCACAAGGGCCAGGTCCGACGGTCCGGCCAGCCGTACCTCGTGCACCCGCTCGAAGTCGCGTACCTGCTGGCAGACCTCCGCCTCGACCCGGCGGCCATCATCGCGGGTCTCCTGCACGACGTCGTCGAGGATACGCTGACGACGGTCGACCGGGTCCAGGAACTGTTCGGCGTGGAAGTCGCCCACCTGGTCGAGGGCGTCACCAAGATCGGGGCGATCCCTTTCTCCTCGAGCGCCGAGCGGCAAGCCGAGAATTTCCGCAAAATGCTGCTCGCTATGGTCGACGACATCCGCGTCGTCCTCGTGAAACTGGCCGACCGGCTGCACAACATGCGGACGCTGGGCGCGATGCCGGACGAGCGGCGGCTGCGCACCGCGCAGGAGACCCTCGACATCTACGCGCCCATTGCGAACCGCCTCGGCATGAGCCGGGTCAAGAACGAACTCGAGGATCTCGCCTTCCAGTACCTCGAACCCGAGGCGTTCGAGGCCCTGAAATCCAGGGTGGAGCGCCGGCGCAAGGCGACCGAGGGCCTGATCGAGGAGTTGAGCAAGACGGTGGCGTCGACGCTCAAGGACGCGCAGATCCCGGTCATCGAGATCAGCGGCCGCAGCAAGCGTCTGTACAGCATCCACCTCAAGCTGAAGCGCCAGAAGATCGATCTCGAGCAGGTGTACGACTTCCTCGCCGTGCGCATCATCACGACGAGCGTAAAGGACTGCTACGCGGCGCTCGGGATCATCCATCACACGTGGCCGCCCGTCCCCGGGCGCATCAAGGACTTCATCGCCACGCCGCGGCCGAACGGCTACCAGTCGCTGCACACGTCGATCATCACGAGCAAGGGCGTGGCCGTGGAAGTGCAGATCCGGACCGAGGAGATGCACCGCCAGGCGGAGGAAGGCATCGCGTCCCACTGGAAATACAAGGAGGGGCGCGTCGGCGCCGCCAACGACGAGCGGTACTTCCAGTGGCTCCGCCAGACGCTCGAGTGGCAGCAGGAGGTGCGGGACCCGCAGGAGTTCATCCAGAACCTGAAGGTCGATCTCTACCCGGAAGAGGTGTACACGTTCACGCCGAAAGGCCAGGTGAAGTCGCTGCCGCGGGACGCGACGGTCATCGATTTCGCGTACTCGATCCATACCGACGTCGGCCACCAGTGCATCGGCGCCCGCATCAACGGCAAGATGATGCCCCTGCGCACGCGCCTCAAGAACGGCGACATCGTCGAGATCGTCACGAGCGCGAAGCACCTGCCCAGCCGCGACTGGCTGAACTACGTCGTCACCACGCGGGCGCGGAACAAGATCAAGCAGCACCTGCACGGCGAGGAGCGCGACCGGGCCATCGAGCTCGGCCGGAAACTGCTCGAGAAGGAAGCGCGTCGCTTCGAGGTCAACGTCAAGAGCCTGCTGGACGGCGACGAACTCGATCGGATCGCGCCCGAGTGGGGCGTGCAGTCAGGGGAGGAAGTGCTCGCGGCAGTCGGCTACGGGAAGGTCGGCGCCCGCCAGGTCCTCACGAAGGCAGTGCCCGCCGACCAGTTGAAGGAGAAGCGCGAGTCGGCCGTCAAGGCGGCCATGAAGCGCATCGGCCTCGCGGGCGGAGGCGATCGCATCAAGGTCACCGGCGTGGACGACATGCTCATCTCCCGGGCGCGGTGCTGCAACCCGATCCACGGCGAGAAGATCGTCGGCTACATCACGCGCGGCAAGGGCGTGTCGGTGCACTCGGCCAGTTGCCCGAACGTCACCAACCTGCTCTACGATCCCGAGCGCCGCATCGACGTCGAGTGGGACAAATCCGGCGGCGCCGGCGAATACACCGTGCGCCTGACGCTGGAAGTGGAGGACCGGAAGGGGATGCTGGCCGCGGTCAGCGCGAAGATCGCCGCCGTCAACACGAACATCCTCGATATCGAGGCGCGCACCGACGAACAGCAGCGAGGCTGGATCAGGGTCACCATCGAGATCAGCGACATGAAACACCTGGAGAAGGTGATGAAGTCGCTTCGAGGGATCCCCGGGGTGTTGTCGGTGGACCGGGCCCGGGCGGTGCCGCTCGATCTGTCGCAGACCGCCCAGGGACCGACTACAGGCCCGCGATGACGTCGATCTCGACGCGCATGTCCTTGGGCAGCCGCGCAGCCTGGATCGTCGTCCGCGCCGGCGCCGGCGACGAGAAGTACTCGCCGTACACGGCGTTCATCGCCGCGAAGTCCGCCATGTCGGCCAGGTAGACCGTCGTCCGCGCCACGTTGTCGAACGACGCGCCGCCGGCCTTCAGGATGGCCCCGATGTTGTCCATCACGCGCCGCGTCTGGCTGGCGACGTCCTCGCCGACCAGGGCGCCCGACTCCGGGTCGAGATGGCCCTGACCCGACACAAACAGCAGGTTGCCGGCGCGCACGCCCTGGGAGTACGGGCCGATGGCCTGCGGGGCGCCCTTGGTGCTGACCGCACTACGCACGGCTGGCGCCTGGGGCCGCCTTGACAACCTTCTGAGACCGGATGCACCGCGTGCACACGCGCATGTGCTTCGCGCCGCCGTTGACCGCCACCTTGATGCGCTGGAGGTTGGGCTCGAACCGCCGGGCAGACACGTTGTGCGCGTGGCTGACCTTCCGGCCGACCACAGGAACCTTTCCGCACACTTCACACTGTTTGGCCATGACTATTCACCTGGCATCCCTGCCGGGCTCAGACAGCCGAGCCTGCCGGGACGCAAACCCCAATCATACCACGCTCCTGCGGCGGTCGCCGCAGGCTACGGGATGATGATCGGTGACGCCGGCACCGCAGGGGCGTCCGGGGCCGGTCCGGCCGCACCGTCCCCGGCGGCGAAGCGCCTGGCCACTCGACCGGACACCGCCACGAACGCACGGGGATTCGACGCCTCGAGCTTCTGCACCGCCTGCACGCGCGCTTCCAGGCGCCGGAGGACGGCTGTGGCATCAGCCGCAAACGCCGACGGCCGTCCGCGCCCGAGTTCCTCGAACACGGTCTTGATCTCCGCCGCCAGGCGCTGGGCAGGCACCGACTCGGCCCGATGCTCGTAGATGATTCCGTGCGTCGCCGTCTCGTAGGTCGACGCCAGCGAGCCTGCGGCCGCGGCAACATCGGCGTCCGTGGCGGCGTCGAGCCCGTCGCCCCTGAAACGGTCGATCAGGGTCAGGCAGAACAGATAGAGCTGCTGCCTCGGTTCGGTCAGTCCGGCCATGCCGGGCATGAGCAGCGCCAGGTCGTGTTCCTGCTGCCGCCGCACGGTGGCCGGCGGGTGGTGTCGGGAATGCTCGAGGTACGCGCAGGTGTCCGGGCACCGGATGGCTGTCTCACGGCTGGTCCCGCAACAGACGGGGCAGATATCGTGACCAAGGGCAGGACAGGCACGCCGGGCAGGCCGGGCCAGGCATCGTGGGCAGCGCATGGGACCAGCGTGGCACGGTGGCGCGACGGCCGTCAACCAATGACCGGGCGGATGCGCCACGCGGGTGTGGCGTTTCTGCCACATGTCCGCGGATCAGGGGCATGGACGGAGGTTCGTCCCGTCCGGTCTTTCCCGGGTTGCCGGCCGAACCTTCCGGACGGGTCCGGCGTCTAAAGCCTTGAATATGAAAGAAAGGCGTCGAGGGCCGCTGTCGACGCGGCTCCGATCTTGACAATGTCTGCCTGGATCCTTAAAATGGCAGACTCTTTGCAGACGGGGACCTGGCATACGGGCCCCTGTAGCCCCGGGGTGACGCGAAAGGAG
>JAPKZP010000129.1 GCA_026393735.1 Acidobacteriota bacterium | reverse complement strand
TACTGGATTGTTGCTACCCATGCAGACTGCCCCGCTGAGCTTCACTGCCGATCCCCTCGCGCTCCGGACCTTCGGGACGATCGCGGACGAGGTCGGGGAGCACTGGCCGGAGGCCAGGGTGGCGCTGCAGCATCGCATCGGCCGCCTGGCGCCCGGCGAGGTCAGTCTCGTGATTGCCGCGGCGTCGCCGCATCGGGCGGAGGCGTTCCAGGCGTGCCGTTAGGTCATGTGGCCGTCCTGCCGGCGGTGTCGGGGGGATAAGAAGAAGTCATGCTGGACAAGCTGAACGCCGTCGAAGCCAAATACGACGAACTGCTCGCACTGCTGGGCGATGCCACCGTGCAGGCGGACCAGTCGCAGTACCGGACGCACGCCAAGGCGCTTTCCGAGATCGAGCCGATCGTCGAGAAGTTCCGCGAGTACAAGGCCGTCGTGTCGGAAATCACGCAGACCGAGGAACTGGCGAACCACGCCGATCCGGACATGGCGGCGCTCGCGCAGGAAGACCTGCCCGGATTGAAGGCGCGGGCGGAGGCGCTCATCGCTGACATCAAGGTGCTGCTCATCCCGAAGGACCCGAACGACGAGAAGAACGTCGTGCTCGAAATCCGCGCCGGGACGGGCGGCGACGAAGCCGCGCTGTTCGCGGCCGACCTGTTCCGCATGTACAACCGGTACGCCGAGCGGCAGGGCTGGCGCGTCGAGGTGCTGTCGAGCAACGAGAACGGCATCGGCGGCGTGAAGGAGGTGATCGCGACCATCGAGGGCAAGCTCGTCTACAGCCGGCTGAAGTACGAGAGCGGCGTGCACCGCGTGCAGCGCGTGCCTGCGACCGAGGCGAGCGGCCGCATCCACACGTCGACCGCGACCGTGGCCGTGCTGCCCGAAGCCGAGGAGGTCGACATCCAGATTGACGCGAAGGACCTGCGGATCGACACGTTCTGCTCGAGCGGGCCCGGTGGCCAGAGCGTCAACACGACGTACTCGGCCGTGCGCCTGACGCACATCCCCACGGGGCTCGTCGTGTCGCAGCAGGACGAGAAGTCGCAGATCAAGAACCGCGCGAAGGCGATGAAGGTGCTGCGCGCACGCCTCTACGAGATGGAGATGCGCAAGCAGCAGGACGCCATCGCGAAGGATCGCAAGAGCCAGGTGGGCACGGGCGAGCGGTCGGAGAAGATCCGCACCTACAACTTCCCGCAGAGCCGCATCACCGATCACCGGATCAACTTCACGACGCACCGGCTCATGGACGTGCTCGACGGCAACGTCGCAGAACTGATCGATCAGGTCGTGACGTTCTACAACTCCGAGCGTCTGAAGGAAGCGACGACCGTCGCGAACTAGGCGAGAGGCGAGGGGCGAGAGGCGAGAGGCGAGAGGGTGCAACAGCCAACGACACTCTTCGATCGCATCCGCGACGCTCGGCGCCGCCTCGAGCGCGCCGGCATCGAGGCGGCCGAGGCCGCTCTCGATGCCGAACTGCTCGCCCGCCATGCGCTCGGACGCTGGGAACGGGGCCGGCTCCTCGCGTCGTGGCGTGAAGCCTCCCCGCCCGGATTCGACGACGCCCTCGAGCCGCTGGTGCAGCGGCGCGAACGGCGCGAGCCGACCGCCTACATCACGGGTCATCGCGAGTTCTGGAACCTCGAGATCGCGGTGGCACCAGGCGTGCTCATCCCGCGCCCGGAAACCGAGTTCATTGTCGAAGAGGTGATCGAGCGGCTCGGCGCGAACCAGCACGGCGCCGCCGCCGCAGCGCGCATCGCCGACGTGGGCACGGGCAGCGGCTGCCTCGCCGTCGCGCTGGCGCGCTGGCTGCCCGGCGCGCGTATCGTGGCCGTCGATGTGTCCGCCGAGGCGCTGGCGATCGCGGAGCGCAACGTGGCGGCGCAGGGCGTCGCTGACCGGGTGTCGATCGCGCGCGGCGATCTCCTCGACGGCCAGGACGGCTTCTTCGACGTCATCGTGTCCAACCCGCCGTACGTGGCCACCGGCGATCTCGCGTCGCTGCAGGGCGAGATCCGCGGCTATGAACCCATGAGTGCGCTGGACGGCGGGTGTGACGGCCTCGACGTGATTCGACGGCTGGTGCCCGACGCGGCAGGACGACTGACGCCGGGCGGCTGGCTGGTGTTCGAATTCGGCTACGGTCAGGCTGGGGGTGTGCGCGCGATCGTCGCCAGCGAACCCCGGCTCGAGCTGGTGGCCGTGCGCGACGACCTCGCGGGCATCCCGCGCGTCGCCGTCGCGCGCCGAATTACCGTGCAGAAGTCCGGAATCTAGAGCCCCGCGTGCCACGCCGAAGCCCGGATGGCGAAGGCGGGAATCCCGAGTAAAGTCTCATGTCCTGCCTGTTCTGCCGCATCATTGCCGGTGACGTGCCCTCGAGGAAAGCCTACGAGGACGACACGCTCGTGGCGTTCCACGACGTCAATCCGCAGGCGCCCGTTCACGTGCTGATCGTGCCGCGCAAGCACATCGCCACGCTGAACGATCTCGCGCCGGACGATCAGCCGACTGTGGGGGCGATGGTGGCAAGGGCCGCGGCGCTGGCGAAGGACCTGGGCATCGACGCGCGCGGCTACCGCACCGTCTTCAACTGCAACCGCGAGGCGGGGCAGAGCGTCTTCCACATCCATCTGCACCTGCTCGGCGGCCGTCCCATGCACTGGCCGCCAGGCTAGCGCGCCAACTTCCGTGAAAAACCTCTCCCGGAGCGGTTTTTCTCGGAAGAGGCTTCTCCGTCAGCGGGTGTGAGCCCTACGCCGCGCCCGCTCAATGCCGATGCGCCGGCGGTCGGTCGAACATCGCATTCCGGGCGGCCTGGGAGAGCGCCACGACGGCCGGGTGCCGGAGCCGGCGGTCCGCAGAGATCGCGTAGTACCGCTCGCGGATGTCATCGGTCCGCCCGATGACGCGGGCGTCGTGATGCCGCGACACCTCCCGCTCGATGACGGACGGCGCCAGGAACACGCCGGCGCCGGCCTGCCCGAAGGCTTCATGGCGGCGGTGGTGCCGGAGACGGACGCCGTGCGGCTGCACGCGGTCCGCACCAGCGGCGCGCTCGATGTGCGC
>JAPKZP010000032.1 GCA_026393735.1 Acidobacteriota bacterium | reverse complement strand
CACGAACGCCGTGTCGAACAGCGTCTCGTAGTGCGCCTTGCCGCCGGTCAGGCCGTAGAACTGGGCGTTGTCGGCGTACGGCGTGAGCTTGAGGCCGGAGAGCATCCCCGACACGGTTTCGGCGTCCAGCTTGAGGGCCTTGCCCACCAGCGCGTAGGACGCCGCCGGGTCGTTCTTGATCATCTCGATGCCGTCGAACCAGCCGCGCACGAAGTCGCGCACGGTTTCGGGCGACTTCTCGATGAGGTCCTGGCGCGCCACGAGCGTGTCGGCGATGATGTTGCTCGCGGCGGTCGTGGACACGAGCACGTGCGCCGCGTCGCCGCGCGCCGCCACGGCGGCCGACAGATCCGGCTCCCACGTCACGGCCGCATCGACCTGGCCCGCCTTGAACATGGCGGCCGCCGCCGGCGCGTCCTGCGTGAAGATGATGTTCTTTTCCACCGTCGCCCGATCCTCTGGCGTGAGACCCGACTGCGCCAGCAGGTACAGCAGCAGGAAGTGCGACGGCGTGAACTGCGTGCAGCTGACCTTCTTGCCCTTTAGGCCCTCGATCGACGTGATCCCGGCCAGCGACACGATGCCGTCTCCGCCCCGCGACCAGTCCTGCATGATGATCGACTTGGCCTGCTGGTTCTGCTCGGACAGGATCGACGCGACGTTGCCGTTGCGGAACGCGGCCAGCTTGGCGGCCGGGTCCTCGATGAGGACGAACTTCACGTCGAGGCCGAACTTCTTCCGGTAGTTCGACGAGGCGTCCGGCTCAAGGCCGTTGTTGAAGACGATGCCCGGCGCGTGGCCGGCCCACGTGTTGATCGCCACGACCAGCGGCCGGGTCAGGCGGCCGCCGCTGGCGAGCGCCGCCCCGGTCACGCCCGTCGCGCCCGCGTTGCGGGCCGGGTCCGCCGGCGCGTTCTTCAGCGCGTCGAAGTCGTTGGCGTTCACCTGTTCGGTCTTCCCCGCCGGCTTGTCGCCCACGGCCCATTTCCGGATGTCGCCGCCCCGGTAGAAATAGACGGCGTAGCCGACGACAGCGAGGATGACGATGGTGATGAAGAGCTTGGCGAACGGAGTGAGCCTCATAGCCTGCCTCTCCCTGTCTTAGAGCGTTTTCTGGCCCTGGGCGGCCGCCTGGGCCGCTCGCTTGGCCTTCAACTCCGCGAGTTGCTGGCGTGCCACGACTTCGCCGGCCTGGTTCTGCAGCGCGGCCAGCCGCGAGTCGAGCGACGACTCCGAGAGCTCCCGGCCCAGGTTGGCTTCGGCGATCGTGGTCTTGATGTGGTCGCGCACGTTGTCGAGCGCCTTGACCTCGGCATCCACCGACAGGCCGTCCAGCTGCCCCTGGATCCTGATACGCGCCTGGGCCGACTGGAGTTTCGCCAGCATCGAGTCGCGCTCGGCCTTCAGCTTCTTGATCTCGGACTGGACGGTGATGAGCGACGCCTTCGCCGACTCGGCGTCCTTCTGGGCCAGGTTGAGCTCGTCGCGCAGGTCGCCCAGTTCCTTCGTGAGATCGTTCTTCTTCTGGATGAGCACGACCGCCAGGTCGTCCTGATTAGTCTCGACGGCCGCCGTGAGCTGCGCCTCGACCTGGGCCAGCTCGCTCGTGGCGGCCTTGTTGCGCGCATCAATGTCCTCGCGCCGCCGGATGATGGCCGCCGTCGCGGTCTTCAACTTGGTGTACTTCTCGATCATCGAGTTGATCGCGTTCTCGTACGCGATCTCCGGGTGCTCCTTCTCGATGTCCGAGATCCACAGCGAGAGGAATCCCCGCCACAGGTTGCCCAACCGTCTGAAGAGTCCACCGTCTGCCATGGTCGTGACCTTTCGTTCCGAGAGTAGTCCGTCCCCGGGGCGCGGAGCCTACCGGGGCGGCGTCTGCAACTTCGGCGAGGCCTGGACGACGCGTGCCACCGCCTCCTGCCCGAAGAACTCGAGGATCTGCTGGATGCCGAGCTTCCGCTCGTTGCTGGCGCGCACCGCGCCCTGCTGCTCCTGGACGCGCGCTTCCATCACCGCGCGCAGTTGCGTGATCTGCTGCTCGAGGCCCTTGATGCGCTCCTCCCCGTCGGCGAGCACCTGCTGCGTGTCGGCGGCGCCGGCGCGGATGTAGCCCTCGAGCGCCTGGATCTCGGCCACGCCCGCCTCGATGATCTTGTCGATGGGCACGCCGAAGGCGTTGAGCGACGCCTCCACGATCTGCTTCTTGACGGCGGTGGGCGTTTCGGCCGGCAGCGTGCCGAGCAGTTCCGCCGTCTTGACGACGCGCTGGCGCTCTTCGCTGCCGATGCCCGCAGCCTCGAACACCGCGTCGAAGTCCACTTTGCCGCCGGTCGCGGCCGGCGGGTTCGACACGAAGACCCGGTCGCCGCCCCGGGGCGTCCCGGAAGCGGCATCGTCGGACTGAACCGGCGGAGCCACGGGCTCCGTGCCTTCCTCGTCCGATACGACGAACCAGCCAAGGACCGTCTGACCCCAGTTCTTCTTGTCGCTCATGGGATGTCCGGACGAGGGCGTTGGAAGCCGCTGCCAGGGTGTGCCACGTGTTGTGGCGAATTGTACGACTAGTAAGCCCGGGCGGCAAACGAAAGGCGACGGAGGTGGGCGATCCTGGCGACCGGGGCCTGTTGGCTGCCGCGCCTGCCGCGCTCGCGTGTAGACTGTGGGCGGCTCAATCAAGGGAGAGTCGCATGACCAGAACACCGGCGCACCTGGCGATCGTCGCGTGCTGCGCGCTCACGCTTTCCGGCTGCCTCGTCCTGTCGGTCCAGCCGTTCAGCTCGCCCGACGTCGAGTTCTTCGAGCCCGCGCTCGAGGGCACGTGGATCAACGCCAAAGAGGAGCTCTCCTGGACGTTCGCGCGGGCGAAGGCAGGGTCTACGGTGTACTCGTTGACCGACCTGTCGGAGGCGGAGAACGCCAAGCCCTCTCCCCAGGCGCCAAAGGCGCCACTGGTGACGTCCTCGTTCGAGGCACGCCTGTTCCGCGTCGGGGACGTGACGTTTCTGGACCTCTACCCCGACCGGTGCGAGGACTGCCGGGCGAGCGCGATCTGGCTGTCCCACGTGCCGCCCATGCACGCGGCCTGGAGGATTGCGATCGACAAGCAGGCGATCCGCGTCACACCGGTGGACCTGGACCACGTGCTCGAGTTGCTGAAATCGGGAAAGCTCAAGACCCCAAATGTGGTCCGCGACAGCGGCTCGGACGACAAGCTGCTGCTGCTCACCGCGCCGCCGAAGGATCTGCAGAGCTTCCTGCGCGCCATACTCGCCGACACGGAGGCCTTCGGCGACGAGACAGTGCTGACGCGAAAGTAACCGGCGGCCGTGATGGTGTCGCACCGGCGCTTCTGGTTCGTGACGGGGTCGCTCGCCGCGGCGGTGCTGACGGCGGGCGCCGTGTATCTGGCCTTCGGGCACGCGTTCGTGGCGCGCGCGTACAGCCGCGGCGCCCGGGCAACCCTGCGCGCCATCATTCCAACCTGGGCCCCGCTGCCCCTCGGCGACTTCCTGGCGGCGGCCGACCAACTGGCGATCGCCGGCGTCCTGCTGGCCCTCGGACTCATCGCCCTCCTCGCCCCCGGCGAATACGCGCAGGACGCCGTCGGCCGCGCGTACGATCGGTTGCTCCGGACATGTGACGCGGCGATCGCGCGGCCGCGACTCGCGCTGGGCCTGCTGGCCTCCGCCACGTTCATCGTCCTCGCATCGATCGCGAGTCTCGTGCTGCTCCGTTTCCCGAACTCGGGCGACGAGTACTGCTACCTCTACCAGGTCCGCGCCTGGCTCGACGGGCGGGCTTGGTACCCGGAGCATCCGCTGCAGGCCTTCTTCGAATTCGGTCACGTCCGGGTGCTCGATGGACGGGTGTTCTCCGTCTTTCCGCCCGGCTGGCCGGCGGTGATCTACGCCGCGGAGCAGGCCGGGATCCCGGCCTGGCTCGTCAACCCGCTTCTCGGCGCCCTGGTTGTCGTCGTGTGCTTTCTCGTCGCCCGGCGCTGGTACGACGCGCGCGTGGCGCTGGTCGCCACCGTCGTCATGGCGATGTCGAGCTTCTTTCTGTTGAATTCCGCGTCCTACTACGCGCACACCTTCGCGCTGCTGGCCGTGCTGCTGTTTGCCTCGTCTGCCCTGCGCGGGTGCGAGCGCGATTCGTTGATCCACGGCGTCATCGCGGGCGCGGCGTTCGCCGCGGCATTCACGGCCCGCTTCTTCACGGCCGTCATGTGCGGCCTGCCCTTCGGCCTGCACTATCTGCGTCGCGCCTGGCGGCATTGGCGCTTCGCGGCCGGCTTCGCTCTCGGGTTCCTGCCGATCTTCGCGGCGTTCCTCTGGCATAACCACGCGTTGATGAGCCAGTGGATCGTGCTGCCGATGAAGGGTTTCGAGAACTACGACGCCCGGTGGTTCCAATCCAATCTCCTCACGCGCGGGACCGACATCGCGCTGTCGAACCTGTGGGACTGGATCGTCTGGACGCCGGGCGCGGTGCTGCCGCTGTACGCGCTGGCGATGAGGGACCGTACGGGCCCCATGTACCAGCGCCTCCTCGGCTCGGTCTTTCTCTGCGTGGTCGCGGGCTACTACGTCTACGTGGACACGGGCGGCAACCGCTACGGTCCGCGCTACTACTTCGAGGCCCTGCCGTTCGTGATGCTGCCGGCCACGTGGCTCGTGTTGAAGGAGTCCTCGTGGCGGGAGAAATCGATCCGTGCGCGCTGGTACTTCTATCTCTACGCGCTGAGCGTCGTGCTGGCCGTGCCGGCATTCGCCTGGCAGGCATGGAACGCGCACACGATTGTGTACGAGCGCACGGACCTCTATCGCGTGGTCGACGAGTCCCGTGTCTCGAACGCGATCGTGTTCGTGGCGACGCCGACCGGCACGCGCTGGCAGATGGCGGCGACCGACCACACGCGCAACTGGGGCCGCCACGACGCGAGCGTGATCTACGCCCTCGATCGCGGAGCCGACAACGCCCGGCTCATCGACGCGTTCCCCGGCCGCGCCGCATACAGGTATGCCTACGATCCCGCGGTGAGCCGCGGATCCCTCGAACGACTGCGCTAGCGGCGAAAACCTCTCCCGGAGAGGTTTCCGGACGCGAAACAACCTCTCCGGGAGAGGTTTGCAAGAACTGCCATAGGAAACCTCTCCCGGAGTGGTTAGCGGACGCTAGACTCCCTGCTTCGGCGGCGCCGGGGCCGAGGTGGGCGCCGCGGCCGGCTTCGGCGGGTCGATCACCAGGTTCTCGATGAAGAACTCCATCATGTGCTGCGGGTTCACGCCCGAGTGACCGGCGTCGGGCCCGACCTGGACTTCGAAGCTCTTGCCCGCGTGCTGCAGCGCCTGGATGAGCTGCATGGCGTTGGTCGGGTGCACGTTGTTGTCGGCGGTGCCGTAGTAGAGGAGCAGCCGCCCGTCCAGCTTGTCCGCATACTTCATGGCGCTGCCAAGCTCGTAGCCTTCCTTGTTCTCCTGCGGAATCCACATGTAACGCTCGGTGTAGATGGTGTCGTAGTGGATCCACGCCGTGACGGCCGACGAGGCCGACGCCGCGCGAAACGCCTCGGGATGCCGCAGCAAGGACATCACCGACGAGTACCCGCCGTAGGATGTGCCGTAGATGCCTACGCGATCCTTGTCGAAGTACGGCCGGCTCCACAGCGACTTGATCCCCGCCGCCATGTCGTCCATCTCCACCTGCCCCAGCTTCAGGTAGACCGCGTCGAGCGAGCGCTTGCCCATGCCCGGCGCGGCGCGCGAGTCGAGGTTCACCACGAGGAACCCGTACTCCGTCATCGGGTTCGGCGGCACGAAGCTCTCCCGCGCCGTGTTGCTCGAGAACTCGGGCCCGCCGTAGACCGCGACGATCGTCGGGTACTTCTTCGACGGGGTGAAGTTCGACGGGAAGCTGATGAGGCCCCGCAACGGCGTCCTGCCGTCCGCGGCCGTGTAGGTGAACATCTCGGCCTTCTTCAGACCGAGCTGGTCGAACTTCGTGAGGTCGCTGGCCGCGAGCTCCGTAACGGTCTTCCCCGTCAGCGCATCCAACAGGCGCGTGGCCGGAGCCTTGTCGTGCGTCTGGTACACGTCGATGGCGAACCTGCTGTCCGGCGAGACGCCGCATGGCGCAGGGCGCCCGCCCGGGCCGCCTCGCGGCGGACCGCTCGCGCCGCGATCGAACGGCATGCAGGATCCGATCGCGTGATGGAACGCGGGGTCGGTGAGCCGCACGTCGCTCCTGCCGTCGAGGCTTACGCGGTGAAGTTGCTGCTTCAGGTAGTTGTCGCCGTCGCGCGCCATCAGGAAGACGGCCTTCCCGTCCTCGTCTATCTTGACGATGTCCGCGGCTTCGAACGTGGTGTACCGCGTGAGCGGCGTGATGAGCGTCCCGGCGAGATCGTACAGATAGTAGTTGCGCCAGCCGGTGCGTTCGGAAGCCCAGATGAACCGGCGGCCGTCCTTCAGGAAGATCCGCGCCGGGGCCTCGCTGACCCAGCCTGTCGGCCATTCCTCCCGGAGAATCACGCGGCAGGCGCCCGTGGCCGGGTCGGCCGCAACGAACTCCTGGATGTTCTGGCGGCGGTTCGCGCGCGTGAGGAGCAGTTCCTTTCCGTCCGGCGACCACGAGATGCGATACACGTAGTGGCCAACGACGTCGTTGTCGAAGGGCATGCCGCCGCGCACGTCGATCTTCGTCGTAGCCCTCGTCGCGATGTCGTACACGAACAGATCAACAACTGGGTTGCGCTCACCGGCCTTCGGGTACGCCTCGGTGTCGACCGTGCTGTAGAGCGCAGTCTGGTCCGTCTGCAGGAAGTAATCGGGCACCTTCGTTTCGTCGAAGCGGTAGTAGGCCAGCTTCTTCGAATCGGGCGACCACCACATCGCCGTCGTCTGCGCCAGTTCCTCGCCGTACACCCAGCTCGCCGTGCCGTACTTGATGCGATCCCTTTCGCTGCCGTCCGTAGTCACCGAGGTCTCGCCGGTTCCATCGGCTGCGCTCACGAAGAGGTTGCGATCCTTGTAGAAGGCTTTCAGCGTCGTGTCCGGCGAGTCGGCCGTCGCGGCCTGGCGACCCCGCGCGGGCCCGCCGCCCTGGCCGCGGCCGCCGAACGCGCCCGGGGCCGGGGCCTCCGGCGCGGGGCCGATTTCGGTCGTCTGCTTCGTCAGGATGTCGTAGCGCCAGATCTTGCCGTCTTTCGGGTACTCGAACGCGTTGCCGCCGTCTATCCACGTGGCGTTCAGGGCGCCCGTCTTCACGGCCCCCTGCATTTCCTTCGCCATCTTCAGGTACTGCTCGTACCCGGGCATCGTCTTCAGCCGGTCCTGGGCGACGAGTCCGGCGGACAGCACCACCGTGCCCATCAGGACGGCGAACGCCAGCCGCCGCGGCACATTCCATTGATTCGTGGTCATCATCTGTCCCAGATCTCCTTCGCCGGCATTCCACACTGCGCGACACGGCCGCTGTGTCGGTCTTCCCATCTTACATGGCCCGACCCTTGTGTACGGCCGGTCCACGCCGTACGCAGGATCTGCCGCCAATGACGGCGTCCGCCATTGCGGAAACTGCCAGCGGCATCGAGACCACGCAGATCTCCGGCCTGATCGTTGCGATTCCAGTGCGCCAGCGCGCGGCATTGGGCGTGCAATCCAGCGGTCGGAGGCTTCCATGCCGGAGCTCTGCCGCTTCTTTGGCATCGTCATTTCGATGCACTACAATGACCTCGCGCCGCCGCACTTTCACGCCCGATATGGCGCAGAACGAGCCGCGCTGCTCGTTCGTGACCTGCGAGTCCTCGACGGCCGGTTGCCGCCGAGAGTGCTCGGGCTGGTGATCGAGTGGGCCGCCCGGCATCGGGACGAACTGCTGGCCGACTGGGCGCGCGCCGCCCGCCAGCTCCCGCTCGTGCCGATTGCGCCGCTGGAGTAGCCATGTTGCACGACGTGGTCGAAGCGCGATTCGTCGCCGAACACCGCGTGTTCGTGCGTTTCGACGATGGTCTGGCTGGGGAACTGGATCTGGCCCGGTTGATTCGCTTCGACGGTGTGTTCGCGCCGCTGCAGTCGGTTGAACGGTTCGCGGCGCTTCGCGTGAATCCCGACACGGGGACGATCGACTGGCCGAACGGCGCCGACATCGCCCCCGAGACTCTGTACGAGGCGTTGCGGCAACGTCCCGACCCGACGCCAACTCGCTGACGCCGACGGACGCGCCACACCCGCGAGCCCGAGGCGCGCGAGTCGAGTGGGGTCAGAGCCGACTGGGGTCAGACACCATTACCTCTTCCGCTCAGCCGGCGTGCGCGTATATCGCCACGCCGCCCACCACGCCCTCGTGAATGGCGTTTGCCAGTTGACGGTACCATCCGGCCGCGTAGTCGTACCACTCCCGGCCGGCATGGGCGACGATCGCGGCCTCCGCCGCCACGATGCGGTTCGCAAGATCGTCGTACCAACGTGCGAAGTCCGCCGTCATGTCCACGCTCGAGTCCGGCCGCCAGCCCGCCCGCTCCAGCATGGCGGGCATCACATCGAGGCGCAGGGGCTGCCAGGAGCCCGAGCGCTTCGCCACGAGCGCCTCGGACCGGGCGTCGAATACCGGCCACGTGTAGTCGAAGATCACGAGGCGCGCCTGGTCGGCGGCGACGGCGCGCATGGCGTCGAGCGCGCCCGCCTGGTCGGGAAACGCGTAGAACGCGGTGAGGAGATAGATGACGTCGGCGCGATGCGGCCAGGCGGCCGGGAGTTGTGCGACATCCGAGCAGATGAACGTCTGGCCCGGGTAGGTGCCGCGCGCGGATGCGATGTTCTCCGCGTCGATGTCGACACCCACGACCCTGCCCCATCCGCGCGACGAGACGTAGTGCGCGGTGCCGCCGCGCCCGCACCCGATGTCCAGCAGGACCTGGCCCGGCCGCTTCGCCACCGGCGCCATCGCCAGGTCGATGGCTTCCTCCTCGCCGGGATGCGCGTAGTCGCCGCCGCGCGCCAGCGCAAGGATCTCCTTGCCGGTGATCGTGTTCATCCGCAGCGCCATGTCCGGATCGTGGCTGCGGGTCGCTATCTTGTCAAACCGCCGGGGTTCTGGGCGGCCCGATGCGCCAGTTCGGCATCCACCGCCGCGCCAGGTCACGCTGACGCGGGGGTGCAGGCACCACAACTGTGGCAAAGACTGATCAGCCGGCCGGAACCGGGTCCGTGGTGTCGAGTTTCGACGGCGTGAAGATCCCGACGACGCCCTTCAGACCGAGGCTCATCACGATGTTGTAGAAGAACGCCAGGAACGCGAGCAGGAGGAGCGTTCCGGACAGCGCCGCGAGGATCATGTATGCGTTGAACTCTCCGTTCACGTACAGCGACCGCCGAAGCATTCCGTGCAGACCCGCCATGCCCATGAACGCGCCCATGCCGATGCCGCCGAACAGGTGCGCCCAGAAGTGGAAGACGGCGAGTTTTTCGCTGTAGAGCTTCACCCCGTTGGTCACGATTGGAAACAACAGGTAGATGGCCGAATACAGCGTCATCGTCAGACCCACCAGCACCGCGACATGCACGTGCGGGCCGATGATCCACTGGGTGTTGTGGAGGATCCGGTTCAGTCCCAGGTCCGCCTGCATGATGCCCGCGGGCACGGCCAGGGCGAATCCCAGGAGCCCGCCCAGGAGGAACTTGAGCGGATGCGTCATCTTGAGCGGGCGCGCGCTCCACAGGGTCACGAGGGTGATGAAGAACGCGAGGCCCTGGGTGATCAACTCGAAGGCCGTGACCATCTCGCCCGACACGGTCTTCAAGATGCCGGGCTGAGCCTGGTCCGACATCAGGTGGTGGGACCAGACGGTCCACGACACGACCATCTCCACGAACAGGGCGGCCCTGGCGAAGTTCTCCATGTAGAGCTTCTTCCCCGTGATGAGCGTCGCGAGGAGGTACCACGTGCCCGCCACGAAGATGAGGACCAGGCCGTCGGCGATCAGGTCCAGGCCCCACCAGAACCAGTTCTTGTAGAGCAGGGCGTCG
>JAPKZP010000313.1 GCA_026393735.1 Acidobacteriota bacterium | reverse complement strand
TCTCACCGTCAGGCCCTACTCCCACCGGAAGAACAGCACCGGCGGCACGAGCAGCAGGAAGCTCAACACGACCAGAATGAACATCAGGGGCAGGAACCACTTCGCCCAGCGCTCCCACGGAATCCTGGCGGCGCCGAGCACGCCCATCGTCACGGCGCTCGTCGGAAGGATGGGGTTCACGAACTCGCACAACTGGTAGGCGTAGACCGCTGTCTGGCGGGTGATGCCCACGAGGTCCGCCAGCGGCGCCATGATCGGCATCGTCAACGCCGCCTGCGCTGTCCCGGAGTGGATGAAGAAGTTGATGACGCACTGGATGAGGAACATCACCTGCGCAATGACCCCCAGTGGCAGCACGGACAGGGACGCCGACGCGCTGTACAGGATCGTGTCGAGGATCTTCGCATCCTGCGCGATGACGAGCAACGCCCTGGCGCACGCCACGATGAAGACCACGCCGACCATGTCCTTGGCGCCGGTGACGAACGTGCGCGCCATGCGGCTCGGGCCCAGGCCGCCGGCGAAACCGAGCACGATCCCCATCCCCAGAAAGAGCATCGCGATCTGGTCGATGTACCACTGCCACTTCAGCAAGCCGACGACCAGCAGCACCATCGAGGCCACGAAGATGGTCAGCGTCGCAACATGCTTCAGGTCCCACTGCGCTGTGCCGCCGTCATGCGGGTCGACGGCCTCGCGCTCGAGGTCGATGTCGCGGACCGGGCTGATGTCGGGATTCCGTTTCACGCGGCGCGCGTACCACATGACGTAGGCGACCATCACCGCCGTGCCGATCACCCACGACACCAGGCGGTACGCGAGCCCCGAATAGAGCGGGATGCCCGCGATGCTCTGGGAGATGCCGACCGTGAACGGGTTGAAGAACGCCGCGGCGAACCCGGCGGCCGCGCCCAGGAACGGGATCGACACGCCGACAATCGAGTCGTACCCGAGCCGGCGGGCCAGCGGGATGAAGATGAAGACGAACGGGATGACCTCCTCGGACATGCCGAAGATGGAGCCGGCCAGCGAGAAGATGATCATCAGGACCGGGATGAGGAAGCCCTCGAGGTAGGGCTTGCGCGTGATCGTGTCGGTGGGCCCGAGGTAGACCTTCTGCACCTGGTGATAGGTGCCGGCCACGGTCACGTTGCGGGAGCCTTCGCTCGTCTGGACCTTGACGCGCTGGTACTCGCCCGACGGGATGGCCCACGACAGCGCCAGTACCAGGATCACCAGCGCCATGACCACCACGAGGGTGTGGGGCATGGCCAGCCGCGTTGCGGGAGGTTTCGTGTCGGTTGTCATGGTCGTCTGCGAGGCGCTATTCAAACGTGCCGGCCGCGAGCACATGGCCATCCCGCATCAGCCAGGCGCCGCCGGCCATCACGCCGCGGATGGCCAGTGTGTCGGCATCCAGCAGAACAAGGTCCGCATCGGCGCCCGCGACGAGCTGTCCCTTGCCCGTGAGTTTCAGGATGCGTGCCGGGTTCGACGTGACGACCCGCAGCGCCGTCGCGAGCGCGACGCCATCCTGCTGCACGGCATCGCGCACTTCCACCCAGAGGCTCGTCACGCGCGCGATATCGAGGCGCTTCAGCCGGCCCTGCGCGTCGAAGTCCGGCATGCTCCCCTGCCCGTCCGACGTGAACGTGATGTGCCCGATGTCCACGCCGGCGTCCAGCATGCGACGCAGCCCCGCGCTGCACTTCACTTCGCCCTCGGCAAGGAACTGCGGCACGGTGGACGTCGTGAAGTCCACGAACCCGCCGCCCTTGGCCCACGCGATGCCTTCGCCGAACAGCGTCGGGTTGCGGTTGATGTGCGTCGGCAGGAACTGCGTAACCGGAATCTCCGTCTCGGCCGCGAGGCGCCGCAGGAGCGACAGACCGCGCAGGCCGTCGCCCATGTGCACATTGACCACGCCCGCCTTGCCCGAGAGGATCCCGCCGCGACGCGATTGGGCCGCCACCCGGGCGAACTCATCGAACGTCGGCTGGGTGGACCGATGGTCGGAGAGCGCCACCTCGCCCACGCCGATCACCTTGTCGATGAGCAGCAGGTCGCGTTCGATGCTGCCCGTGATCGTCTGGACCGGCACCGAGTAGTGGCCCGTGTAGATGAACGTGCTGAGGCCCTCGTCGGCGAGGCCGCGCGCCTTCGCCAGAAGCCCTTCGAGGCTGCGCGTCACGCCATCGGTGCCCAGGCATCCGACGATCGTCGTCACCCCGCCCTTGATCGCGTCGGAGAGGAGGAGTTCCGGCGTGCGGGTGGCGTAGCCGCCTTCCCCGCCGCCGCCCGTCATGTGCACGTGGCCGTCGATGAACCCCGGGACCGCGATGACGCCGCCGGCCTCCACCACCTCGCAGAAGCCCTCAGGAACGCGGATGTCCGCTTCAACTCGAACGAGCCGGCCTCCGGCGATCAGGATATCGGTGCGGCCGGCAGGCGCCGGCGTGTAGGCATCGACGTTCTTGAGCAGCAGCACAACGGCACTCCCGTGGCGAGCCTATCAGGAATTGGGGTCAGACTCGAGATTCATCACTGCCTTCGCAGCAACGGAATTCGAGTCTGACCCCAATCACGTGTCAAGGCCGGGAGTGTAACACGCCGAGGCTAGGAACCGGATCCGGTGAGCCGGGCGATCGTCGCCTTCAGCTCCGCCACCACGTCGTCGGTCGCGGGACCGTGGTGCAGCCACTGGACGCGGCCCTCGCGATCGAGCACCGCGAGGTACCCATCGTCGGGCGCCGTGTCGGAATAGCCTATGAGTTGCTTCCAGCGATCAACACCACCGTACACCGTGATCACGTTTTCGTGCAGGTCCTTCGGCGTCCCGCGGCGCATGCCCGAGTTGATGAACCAGCTGGCCATCCGGGCCATGCCGCCGATGACCGGAATCTCGAACCACGTGACGTCCGGCCCCGGCTTGACGTCGAGGCGGAAGCGCTCCGCCCACTGCTCCACCGAGAAACGGGAGTCGTACGTAAACCCCATCAGAATGAACGCCACCTTGCCCTTGGCGGCGTCTGGCAGGACGGCCTTGCGCCCGGTCAGGAACTCCGACTCGAGGCGCGGAAACGTGTCCCCGATGGCGAGCGGCCTCGGAGCGGCCTGGCCGGCGGGACCAGCCCACGCGGCGCCGGCGAAGGCGAAGACGAATAGAAGAAGGCTGAGTCTGATCATCATCTCGTATGACGCTCGCTCCGACCCCGACGTCCCCGCGAAGTGTCTAGAATGCCCAGGCATAGCCCAGCTTCACGAAGAACGTCCGATCGGTCTGCTGCAGGTCCACGCTGGCGGTCGACGCCGAGTTGTCCGAGTAGCCCACGAACAGCATGGTTTGCGGGTTCAGCTTATAGGAGAACAGGTACTGTGAGAACAGGCGTCGTGTCCGGTGCTCGACGGGAAACGCATAGGCGTTCACGTCACGTGAGATGTCCGTGTATTGCAGGATGGCCCTGAGAAAGGTCCGGACGCCCAGGTAGTACATCAGCTTGAACTGCGCCAGGTTGGCCCGATAGAGCCGGCTGCCGTCGACGGAGAGCTGGTCCAGGTTGTAGCTGAGCTGCATGCTGACCTGGGTGACCGGCCGGTACTCGACGATCGGCCCCAACTGCACGACGCCCGTCGCCTTGCGATTGTTGGCGTAGTCCACGCCGTCCCCGAACCGGCCGGTGAACTGAATCGACGAACGGCCCGAGGGCTTGACGCCGGCATAGAAGTTCGGCCGGTAGTACTGGTAGCGCACCCCCTGGTAGACGACCTCGTCGTGGGGCATGTTGAACTGCACCTGTGTCTGGAAGGGCCCGGTGTAGTTCACGAACGCGGCCACGGTCTGGTCGGTCATCGTCCACGCGTCGTCCATCATGCGCCAGCCGCGGACGCCGACGTCGATCGTGTTGAACCACGCCCCGGCCCCTCGGTCCCAGCGACGCTGCCCCTGGCCAGAGAACGCCCGGTAGTCCACGCGCGGCACGAAACCGGTGTCGCTGCGGAACCCCGAGTCGTACGCCTCGTAGGAACCAAACGCGGCCCACTTCCGCGTGGTGTGCTGATAGTCGATCCACGTGCCGTTGCCACCGAACGCGCCCTCGGGTTGGCCGTAGTCAGCCACGATTTCCTTCGGATACTCCGTGTCGGTCCGGATGTACTGCACGCGCAGCGCGTCGGTGGCCGACGGCCGCCAGAACAGGTCGGCGCCGTACTGGCGGTTGTGGTACCCCGCGCCTTCCCTCCCGGCGTACAGCCCGCCAATCGTCGAAGAACTGCCCAGATCGCGGCGATACCGCCCGACCACCGTCGTCACATCGTCATCCAGCGACGCGTTGGACGACCCTTCGTTCGCCGGCAGGAGGAGGTTGTTGATACGGTCGCGCGTCACAAAGAGGCCCATCGCGTTGCCACCCTGCTTGCCGGTGAGCTTCGCCCCGAAGTACGGGTCAGCGACTGTCCGCGTAAACACCGCCTGGATGGGCGTCGTGAAGTAGTCGATCCCCTCGAGGAAGAACGGACGCTTCTCCGGGTAGAACAACGCGAAACGCTGGTTGACGTCGAGCTGCGCGACGTCGGCCTCGACCTGCGAGAAGTCCGGATTGATGGCGCCGTTGAGCGTCATGCTCGACGTCACGCTCCACCGCGCCGTCAGGCCCGCGTCGGCGTTGGGATCGCCATTCGCGAGAGACGAATCCGTCGGCGACTCGCGCGTGTCCGTCCGGCTGAACGTCGCCGTCGGATCGAACTCGACGTTGCGCCCCTGCGCGAGCCCTTCCAGGCCGGCAATCTTGTTCTCCTGGCAGAGCAGGCACGCGATGTTGCGGTCGCGCCGCTGGGACGAAATCCGGTGCCGCACGTTGCGCGGCCACGACCGGAACGCCTCGAAGCCCCAGGTCTGCCTGCCCTCGCCAGGCTGAAAGCGCAGCTGCTTCAGGGGCAGGGCCATTTCGACGATGAAGCCATCGGGCGTGATGCGTCCGACGGCGTTCCAGATCATGTCCCACGAGAAGTCTTCGACCCCGTCCTGTTCGCTGAAGATCGCATCGGCCTGCACACCGAGCGGGTTGATGCGGAACTGGAATGCGCGGCGCTCGTCGTTGAAGGTGTCGATCATCACACCGACGTGATCGTCCTGGATGAGCGTGTCCGTGTCGTCGCGATCCATGAGGTGGGCGCGGATTTCCCCCGGCTTCGGGTCGTGCGCGCGAAACGCGATGTAGAGGTACTTCGCGTCGTAGGTCACCAGGCACCGGGTCTCGACCGGCGGCGGCACATTGTCGCCCGGCGCCCATTCGTAGGGCAGCGGCACGACCGCGGCGGTCTGCCAGGCGCCCTCGTCGAGCACACCATCGATCTTGATCGGCGACGTGGCGCGCGTCACATCGAACGTCACGCGAGGCGAAGGCGCCTTAGCCGGCACTGCGGGCGGCTGAGCCAGGGCGGGGACGGTGGGCGGGAGAACGAGCACGGCGAGTGCGAGCAAACCTCCGGCGGGTGACCGCATGCAGCCTCCACCACGCTTAGACGGGCGGCAACCCGACATGGTTCGCCGGGCGACAGCTGGGTTACAGTGTCGTGTTCATGCGGAAACACCTCCCCCTGGCCGCGATCCTCGCCCTGGCGGCCGCGGTGCGCCTCTGGGGCGTTGACTTCGGCCTGCCGCACACGCTCGCCAGGCCGGACGAAGACGTGGTGTTTGGCGTGGCCCGGGACATCTTCAAGGGCGATCTCAACCCGCACTTCTTCAGCTACCCGTCATTCTTCCTCTACGTCGTTGCAGCGCTCTACAGCGCGTACTTCTGGCTGGGGCGCGCGTTCGGCTGGTTCGCGTCGGAGGCCGCGTTTCTCCACCAGTCCGTCGTCCACGTCGGGCCCTTCGTGCTGATGGCTCGCCTCGTCAGCGTCGCCGCCGGGACAGCCACGGTGTGGGTGCTCTTCCGGACCGCCCGGCGCCTGTTCGACCAGACGACCGCGCTCGTCGCCGCGCTGTTCCTGGCATTCGCCGTCCTGCACGTCCGCGACTCGCATTTCGGCGTGACGGACGTCACGGCCGCATTGTTCCTGCTCGTCTCGTTTCTGTTCGTTGTCAGGCTGGCCGACACGGAGAACCTGCGTGACCTCGTGATGGCCGGGCTCACGGCCGGGCTGGCGGCATCCACCAAGTACAACGCGGCGCTCATCGTGCTCCCGGCGTTCTGGGTCCTGGTTGGGCCCGGTTCACGACGGCCCGCAACCTGGACTCGACGTGGTCTGGGAGTCGCCACGTATGGCGGAACCGCACTGGTGGGGTTTCTCCTGGCGTCGCCCTATGTGGCCCTCGACTGGCCTGCGTTCCGCGAGGCGCTGCAGTTCGAGGCGCTCCATCTTCGGTTGGGTCACGGCGTGGATCTGGGCCAGGGATGGTCGGCCCATCTCTTCACGTCGCTTGGGTCAGGCTTCGGCATGGTGCCGCTCGCGATCGGAGTCGCGGGCTTGCTCGTGCTGCTCCGGCGGGACTGGCGACGAGGCATCCTGGTGGCGGTGTTTCCAATCGCCTACTACCTGGCTCTCGGCAGCAGCCGCTCGGTATTCGTCCGCTACATGATCCCCGTCGTGCCCTTCCTCTGCCTGGGCGCTGCCGTTGCGGTGGTCGCCTGCGCCGGTTGGGCCGCAGACCGCCTTCGCAGACCTGCCTGGTCCGTCGCCATGACGTGGGGCCTTGCGCTGCTCGTCGCCGCGCCGTCGGTGGTCCGTGTCGGCCGCCTCGATGACCTGCTGAGCCGGACCGACAG
>JAPKZP010000438.1 GCA_026393735.1 Acidobacteriota bacterium | reverse complement strand
TTCTCTAAATACACCCGTTGCGGACGTGAGGGCCCCATGGCGCGGCTCCCCCGCCGAGCGCACGGGCGATCTTGAAGGGACGCCACGCGTGGGTGCCAATACGATGGTCGGCGATGGGGTCATTGAACTGGTGCTGCGGTCCGGTATCGCCGCCAAGTTCGTCCTCGTCATCCTGCTCGTCTTCTCGGTCCTGTCCTGGGGCATCGTGCTCTTCAAGTTGTGGCACGTTGGCCGCGTCAAGAAACAGACGAAGACGTTCCTGGACATCTTCCGCCGCAGTTCGAAGTTCTCCGAGGTGCAAGCCGTTTGCCGGACCTTCGAGCAGAGCCCTCTGGTCGGGATCTTCCAGGCCGGGTATGCGGAACTGAATATCCAGCTGCGCCATGCGAGCGCGGCCGGGGCCAGTCCGGATAGCACGGCTGCGCGTCCAACCCTGAAGAGCCTGCCGGCTGTCGACCGGGCGCTCCTGCGGGCGGCTGCAGTCGAAGTGACGAAGCTCGAGCGCCGGCTGCCCTTCCTGGCGACGACGGCGAGCATCACGCCCTTCATCGGGCTGTTTGGGACGGTGTGGGGGATCATGACGTCGTTCCAGCGCATCGCCAGCGTGGGGTCCACCAACCTGGGCGTGGTCGCGCCGGGGATTGCCGAGGCGCTGATCGCGACGGCGGCGGGGCTGTTCGCCGCAATTCCCGCCGTGTATTTCTACAACCACTTCGTGGCCGAAGTAAAAAACCTCACGGCCATCATGGATGACTTCGCGCTTGAGTTCCTGAACATCGCCGAGCGGAATTTCACATAGGCTCCGCACGAGGACGCGCAATCGATGCCGAAGGTCAGCCCAACCGAGGAGGTCACGACCGGCCGCAACAACCGGGTGCGCCGCGTGTCCACGTCGATGGCCGAGATCAACGTCGTGCCGCTGGTCGACGTCATGCTGGTACTGCTCATCATCTTCATGGTGACGGCGCCCATGCTGCAGCGCGGCGTTGATGTGAATCTCCCGGTCGCGCGGCGGTCCCAGCAGATCACCGACGAACGGGTGTTCGTCACGGTGCCGCTCGCCTACCGGCAGAACCATGTCGTCCGCCTGGGCGACGAACCCGTGCCGATCGACGTGCTGGCCGAACGGATGCGCCAGTTGATGGACGGGCACACGGATCGTGACGTGTTTCTCCGCGGCGACGGCGGCATCCAGCTGCAGGAGCTGCTGGAGGTCATGGACCGCCTGAAGGAAGCCGGCGTGCAGAAGGTCGGGATCGTGTCCAGGTTGCCCGAGGAGCGGTAGCCATGGAAGCCGTCACCAGCGTCCTCATCGAACGGGCGCACGGCGATCGGGGCCTGCCCCGCATGGTGACGGCGTCGCTCGCGGCTCACGTCGTCCTGTTGGCCGGGTTGATCCTCGTGCCCGCGTTCAGGGGGCCGTCCCCGGAGCAGGAGGTCCGTCCGGTCATGACCGTGTCCCTCGGCGGTGCATCCGGGCCGGGCGCCGGCGGTATGACGATGATGGGGCGGCCGATCCAGGCGACCGTGCCACTCGCAGAGGTTCGGAAACCTGCGCCCATCCGGCCGCCTGCGGCGCCGCCTCCCGAGATGACGGAGCCCTCGCCGACGGCAAGGCCGGTGCGCACGCCGCCGCGGACACAGACCGCGCCTTCTCCATCGCCGTCTGCTCCCGCCGCGGCGGCTGTGCCTGCCGCGGGTGGCACCGGCAAGCCCGGTGCGGCGGCGGTCGATCCCAATCGCGGCCTGGGCTTTGGCGGACTTTCGACGGGCGGCGGCATGGGCAGCGGCAGCTATCTCGAT
>JAPKZP010000756.1 GCA_026393735.1 Acidobacteriota bacterium | reverse complement strand
CGACGGCCGTCCGCGAGAGCGCCACGTGCGGTGCGAGCCGGCCGGCGCGCTTGATGCGGCGAATGGTTGCCGCCAGTTCCTCTTCGCGGTCACGATACCGCCAGAACAGTTCCGTCTCGGATGCCGGCGGGGCGACGAGCCGCGGTGGGGCGGCCCCGTCTGCGGTCTCCTTCACATCCGCGATCTCCGGCAGCCAGACCCGCACGCGCTGTTCGAAGCCGGAGGCGAGTACGGCCTCGGTCGCGACGACGTCGAGACGGTTCAGTCCCGGCAGGCGCGTCAGCAGGTCGAAATCCGGCGCCTCGTAGTCCCTGAACGCCGCGACGAGGAACCGTGTTTGATCGAGCATGCGGACGGCGCCGCGGTCGGAGTCGACGGCGCGTGACAGCTCTTCCACGACGACGCGCTCGAAAGCGTCGATGGAGCGCATGTGCCGGCGCAAGCCGTCGTAGAACGCCAGCATTTCGGACACCAGGCCCGGCCGTATGGTGAAGGGCGGCACCGCGCCGGCGTCGATCGCCGAGCGGGCGGCGACGCCGAGGAGCACCTCGCGCTCGAGGCGGGAGACCACGCCGCGCGAGCCGGCCCGGCCTTCCTCGAGGCGATCCATCCACTCGTCGCGTGTGAGGAGGTGCGGCACAACGACCGCGAGTTGTCCGGATCCGAACGCACACGCTTCGAGCGAACGACGGACCTGCTCGGCTGCCGCCTGCGACGGCACGATGACGGCCCGGCGGCGGATGGCGGCGACGCTGCCATCGGCACACAGGCCGAGCACCACGCGCCGGCAGGTCGCCAGGTCTGGCACTCTGATGAGCCGGGTGGCGCGGGGCGTAATCACGGCTGGAACGGGCGGCGGAAGTAGTCGTCGATGCGAGTCGTGGCGTTCTGGAGCAGCATCAGCGCGCCCGCGGCGGCCGCCGATGCATTGTAGGCCGTCTCCATGCTGCCCGACGAGAACGCCTGGCGCCTGAGCCGCGCGGCGTCGCGCATCAGGTCGAGCGAGGTCCGGAGCGCGTCGTGCGCTTCGCGCAGTTCCGACGGCGGGCTGAGCGGCAGCAGCGCCACGGCGATCGTCGTAATGCGATCCTCGAGCTTCGGCAGCCGGCGCGGATCGGGCCCGGCCAGGGCGCGCACGGCTTCGATGTCCGGAGTCACCTCCGCCAGACGCTTGACGCTGGAGTCGACCTTGCCCCGGTAGTCCCCGTACGTCTCCACGCGGAACTGCCAGCGATCCAGGCTCATCCGCGTCGAGCGGGCGATCTCGATGGCGTCCGCCAGCGACGCGTCAAGGGCCTGGAGCTCGTCCGGCCGGCGGTGCCCGAGTTGCGCGTCCGACGTGCGCACGTCTGCGATGAGCTTCTCGAGACGACCGACGTTGCCCGTCGCGGCGTACTCGGCGGCCTTGCGGATCGACTTCGACACCAGGGCGGCATACTGGCGGTCCATCCGAAGATCGGCGTCGAGCTCGGCGCGGACATCGCGCTCGGTCGTGCGAATCCACGGCTCGGCCGCAGAGAAACGCCGCTGAGCGAGCGCGAGCAGGATGCTCTGCTGCAGCGACATCCGCTCGACGCGGTTATCGCTGAGGCGCGCGGCCACGGCCGCCGACGCCGCGACCTCTTCGGGCGTCGGTTCGAGCAACAGGGGCGCGCCCGGCCGCTCGACGGTCGCGACGAGGT
>JAPKZP010000215.1 GCA_026393735.1 Acidobacteriota bacterium | reverse complement strand
AGGTGGCCGACGCCGCTCTGGCCCTCACGGCGAGCGGCGTCGATGCGATCTGCCAAATCCCTGGAAACCTCACCGTCTCGGCGTTTCCCAGCATCGCCCATGCGGCGCGCCAGACGCACCTGCCGATCTTCGTCTTCCAGAGCGGACAGGTACGCGGCGGGGCCGTGATCGCCGTGGCGCGTGACTACTACGACAGTGGCCGCGAGGCCGCGGCCCTGGCGGCCCGCATCATGCGGGGCGAGAATCCCGGGAGCATCCCGTTTGTGCCCTTCGCGAAGACGCGGCTCATCGTGAACCAGGAGGCCGCTCGGCAACGGGGACTGGTTATACCCCGGAGCATCGTCGGGAGCGCCGACGAGATCGTCGGGAAGTAGCATGGACATCACGCGCACGACGGGCGAGAACGGGCTCGAGCTGGGTGTCGCCGGCCGGCTCGACGGGTACTGGGCGGATCATCTCGACAACGTCCTGGCGGATGCCGTGCGCGACGGCCATCACCGCCTGCGCCTCGATTTATCACAGGTGGCGTTTCTCAGCTCGGCCGGCATTGCCGTCCTGGTGAAGTTCTACAAGCAACTGACCGCGATCGGCGGGTCGCTCGTCGTCGTCAGGCCATCGGCGACGGTGCAGACCGTGCTGCAGATCACGCGGCTCGCCTCGTTGCTCGCGGGCGGCGACGCGCCTACGCCGGAGGCGGCAGCCGCGCTGGATCCGGTGCGCCGGATCGAGCGCCACGGCGCGGGCATCGAGAGCTTCGAACTGGACGCCGCCGCCACGCTGGCATGTTGCGTCATCGGCGACCACGAACCGCTCCGCGCGGGCGGCTTCGACGAACGGCAGTGCACCAGCATGGACGCGCGATCACCGGTGTTCGCGCTCGGCGTCGGCGCGTTCGGCACGAGCTTCGCCGATTGCCGCAGCCGGTTCGGCGAACTGATCTCGGTCGAGGGCGCCACGGCGTATCAGCCTGCCGACGGCACGAATGTCCCGGACTATCTCGTCTCCGCAGGGGCCCTGTCGCCCGATGTGCACCTGCTCTACGGCCTCTCGTGCGAAGGGCGGTTCTCCCGGCTCGTCCGCTTCGAGCCGCTGACTCCAGGCGGCACGATCGGCCTGGCGTCCGTGCTCGAGAGCTGCCTGCACGTGGCGGCCGCGCCGGCCCTGGGCGTCGTGATCGTCGCGGAAGCCGCCGGCCTGGTCGGGGCCACGCTGCGGCAGTCGCCCGCGTCGCCACACGGCGAGGCCGACTTCTTCGACCACCCGGGCCTGCGCCGGCGGCTGACCTTCACGGCCGAACGGGCCTTCCCGCGTTCGCTCGTGCTGGCCGCCGGCATCGTCGCGATCGGCAAGGCCGCGCAGCGGATCCCGCAACTGCGGCCCATTGGCGTCGACGGCTGCGCCGGCCACCTGCACGCGGCGGCGTTTCCGTTCAGGCCGGTCCGCAAGGGCCGCATCGATCTTCGCGACACCGTCGCCTCGCTCTTCGAGGGTGAGCAGTTGCTTGGCGTGCTGCACCTGCTGCACGACGACCGCGGCGCGACCGGCGCGGGCGAGAGCGAGTTCAACCGGGGCGCCTGCTGGATCGGCCCCATCGACCCGGCGTCGATGGCGGGATAGGGGAGCCTGCACCATGCTGCTGTTGATTGGCGCAATGACCATCGGGCTCATCCTGTCGCTCCTCGCGATGGGGGTGTTCATCAGCTTCAGGATCTTCGAGTTCCCGGACATCACCGCCGACGGGTCGATCACGCTCGGCGGCGCTGTCGCCGCCGTGCTGCTCGTGGCGCATGTCAATCCCGTGCTGGCGACCCTGGCAGCGTTCGCGGCGGGCGCCGTGGCCGGCTCGATCACGGGCTTCATCAACACGCGGTTCGGCATCAACAGGCTGCTGTCCGGCATCCTGGTGATGACGGCGCTCTACTCCGTGAACCTCCACGTCATGGGCAAGAGCAACGTGCCGCTCCTCTCCGAGCGAACCATGGCGTCCGTCGCGGACACGTGGGGCCAGGCCGTCCTCGGCGCGTCCACCGTGAATCTCGCCGGCTGGGCGGTCAACGTCCGCGATCTGTCGGTGCTCGTGTGCTGCGTCGCGATCGTGGCCGTCGTCGGCGCGCTGCTGTACGTCTTCTTCCGGACGAACCTCGGCACGGCCATGCAGGCCGCCGGCGACAACGCCCAGATGATCAGGGCGCTCGGCGTGAACGTCGACAACATGGTCGTGCTCGGCCTGGCGCTGTCCAACGGCCTGGTGGCGGTCTCAGGCGCGCTGCTGACGCAGTACCAGGGCTTTGCGGACGTGCAGATGGGCATCGGCATGGTGGTCTGGGGCCTCGCCAGCATCATCATCGGCGAGGCCCTGGTCGGCGTCCGCCAGCTCGGGTTCATCATCGTCGGCGCGGTGATGGGATCCGTGCTCTTCCGGCTGCTCGTCGCGATTGCGCTGCGCGGCGGCCTCAATCCAAACGACCTGAAACTCATGACCGCCGTCTTCGTGTTCTGCGCGCTGGTGCTGCCGGGCCTCGTGCGCCGGATGAAGCGGCCGCGCCCCGTCGCCGCCACGAACTGAGCCGGACCGACCCATGCTGGACATCCACCACATCCACAAGACGTTCAACGCCGGCACGCCGAACGAAGTGCGGGCGCTGCAGGACGTCAGTCTCACGATTGACGAGGGATCGTTCGTCGTCGTGATCGGCACCAACGGGTCGGGGAAGTCGACCTTGCTGAACGCCGTGGCCGGAAGCTTCATTGTCGACACAGGCGCCATCAGGCTGGACGGGTCCGACATCACCGCCTGGTCCGAACACCGTCGGGCGACCAAGGTGGGCCGCGTCTTCCAGAACCCGTTCAGCGGCACCGCGCCGAACATGTCGATTGCCGAGAACCTCGCGCTGGCGGCGCGCCGGGGCATGAAGCGCGGCCTCGGCTGGGCGCTGACGCGATCGGTCCGGGACGAACTGCGCGACCGCGTCCGGCGCCTGAACATGGGCCTGGAGGACCGCCTCGAGAATCCCATCGGCACGCTCTCCGGCGGGCAGCGGCAGGCGCTGACGCTGGTGATGGCCTCGTGGATCAAGCCGAAACTGCTGCTGCTGGACGAGCACACGGCCGCCCTCGACCCCAAGAGCGCGGACCAGGTCGTTCAGTTGAGCCAGGACGTCATCGCGCGCGACAAGCTGACGGCGCTGATGGTGACGCATTCGATGCATCAGGCGGCGCTCCTGGGCGACCGGCTGGTGATGATGCACCGCGGCGCCGTGATCCACGACTTCTCGGGATCGGAGAAATCGAGGCTGCGCGCCAGCGATTTGCTCGCCCGGTTCGAGGACGTGCGCCGGGCGGACCGGCTCGACGAATCCGCCGCGGAGATGCTGCGACGGACGTACGTGTAGCACTGGCGTCACTGATGTGGCGCCGGGCTTCGGCCCTGCGAAGACAGGCCCGATGGCCTGTTCCACGGGGCACGACGCCGCGACTCGAGGCACCGATTTCGATGTGGCGCAGGGCTTCAGCCCTGCGGAGACAGGCATCAGGCATGGCGGACGAGGCAGGCAGGCTGACGTTGACGCTCGCGAATCGGACGAGCGAGATCGAGCGTGCGTGCACCCTCGTCGAGCAGTTTGCAAACGACAAGGGTCTGTCGCCGGAGGCCGCCTACGCCGTCTCGCTCACGCTCGACGAGGTGCTCGCCAACGTCATCCGCCACGGGTACGACGATACAGACGAACACACGATCGGCCTGCATGTGTCGGTCGAGGCCGACGTACTGTCGGTGCGCATCGAAGACGACGGGCGGCCGTTCAACCCGCTGCTGGCGCCGGACCCGCCCCTCGACCTGCCGATTGAGGAGCGGCCGGTCGGCGGTCTCGGGATCCACATCGTGCGTACGATGATGGACGAGCTACACTACGAGCGGGTGAACGGACTCAACGTCCTGACATTGCGAAAGCGGGTCGAACGCCTCGACCCCGGAACGGTGGCATGATGTCCCTCGGTCATGTCGCGGTGAGATCCAACCCTGGAGTTCATCTGAGCCGGTCGTGGAGCAGGCCTTCAGGCCTGCTTGGCGCGCCGGCGTACGCAGGGCTGAAGCCCTGCGCCACACCTGCAGCCGTAGTCAACTCAAGCGGGCGTCGGTTCAGAGGAGAGCGTCTCGCCGCTGCAGTGGCTGTGGGCACCCTGTTGCTGCTGGCTGCCTCGCCTCTGTCCACGTCCGTCGCGGGGCAGACGGCCCAGCCGGAGCCGACCTTTCGCAGCGGCACGCGCACGGTGCCGGTTTATGTGACCGTCACCGATGCGGACGCGCGGCTGGTCCCGGACCTGGGCCGAGAGGATTTCACGATCCTGGACAACGGGAAGCCGCAGGCGATTGCGGTATTCTCCAGCGAGACCCAGCCGATCAGCGTCGTCATGATGCTCGATCGGAGCGGCAGCATGGTGGGCAACTTCCGCCTTGTGCAGCAGGCAGCGGAGCAGTTTGTCACCAAACTGCTTCCCGCCGATCTAGCCCGCATTGGCAGCTTCTCCAACCGAGTGCAGGTGGATCCTCGCACCTTCACGAACAGTCAGGAACAACTGCTGACGATTCTCCACCAGGACCTGCAGGAGCCCGGTCCGACGCCGCTCTGGAATGCCGTGTCGGTCGGGATGACAGCGCTCCTGCACCAGAACGGCCGGCGCGTCGTGCTGGCTTTCTCCGATGGCATGGACCGGCCCGGGATCGATCGCCCCACGAACATGAAGCTCGGCGATGTCGTCGAACGCGCCCGCGAGGAGAACGTGATGGTGTACGCCATAGGGCTCGCGAGCGCCGCCCGAATGGGACCGATGGGCCGGGGCGGCGGCTACGGCGGCGGCGGATATGGGCCTGGCGGATACGGCGGCGGCGGACGTTCGGGGATGAGCGACAAGCCCGATCCGGGCCTGGCGAAGCTCGCGGCCGAGTCCGGGGGCGGGTACTTCGAGCTCGACGACACAGCGGATCTCTCGGCGACGTTCGCGAGGGTCGCCGAGGAACTGCACCGGCAATACGCGCTCGGCTTCACACCGGAGAAACTCGACGGCAAGACACACAAGCTCGAGGTGCGGGTCAACCGGCCCGGCATGGCCGCGCGCGCGCGCCGGTCCTACGTCGCTACGCCGGGCAGATAGACACCGCCGGGATTCGCGAGGACACAGGATGCTGCAACCGCTGGACTACGCAGAGGTGGGACTCATATCGGGGCTGGAGGTCCACCAGCAGCTGCTGACGGACCACAAGCTGTTCTGCCGTTGTCCCGCAGGCCTCTACACGGAGACCCACGACGGCGAGTTGCTCCGCCACATGCGGCCGACACTCTCCGAGCTCGGCGAGTACGACGGCACCGCGCTGATGGAGTTCAAGACGAAGAAGGAGATCATCTACCTCCTGAACCGCCTGAATGTCTGCACGTACGAAATGGACGACACGCCGCCGTTCCTGGTGAACCAGGAGGCCATTGACGTCGCGATCGAGCTGTGCCTGACGATGAATATGGACATCATCGACGAGGTGCATATCGCGCGGAAGCAGTACCTCGACGGGTCCATTCCCACAGGGTTTCAGCGCACGGCGATCGTCGGCGTCAACGGGTGGATGCCCTTCAAGGGACGCAAACTGACCATCACCCACGTGTCCATCGAAGAGGATTCCTGCCGCGAGGTGTCCGACAAGGGGCACCGCATCGTCTGGCGGACCGACCGGCTCGGCATGCCGCTCACCGAGACGGTGACCGGCCCCGAGCTGCGGACGCCGGAAGAGGTCCGCGACGCCATCCTCCTCTGCGGCCTCGTGGCGCGCAGCACGCGCCGCGTGCGAACGGGGATCGGCGCGAGCCGGCAGGACGTGAACGTGTCGGTGCGTGGCGGCAGCCGTGTCGAGATCAAGGGTGTGCCGAAAGCGGGCTACGCCACGAAGCTGGTCCACAACGAGGGCATCCGCCAGGTGAACCTCCTGAAGCTGCGCGAGGCCCTGCACGCGCGCGGCATCAAGACCCCCGACGACGTCCACGTCGACGCCTTCGACGTGTCGGAACTGTTTGGCGATGCCGACCTCGGATTCATGCGGCGGGCGCTGGACGCCGGCGGAAGAGTCTACGCGGCCCGTGTCGACGGCGTGAAGGATCTTTCGACGCATCCCACGCAGCCGGACACGACGTTTCTCGACGAGCTCAGCGGGCGCATCCGCGTGATCGCCTGCCTCGACGAAGCTCCCACCGTCCTCGATGCGGCGCGCATGCCCGAGTTCCGGAGCAAACACCGGGTCCTCGAGCGCCTGAGGAAACGGATCCAGATCGGGGAGCGGGACGACTTTTTCGTGTTCTGCGGCCCGGACGCCGACTGCCGCACGGCCGCCAACGAGATCCGGCTGCGGTTCTGCGACGCGACCCAGGGCGTGCCGAAGGAGACGCGACAGGCGCTGTCGAGCGGATTCACCACGTTCGAGCGCATCCTGCCCGGGCCCGACCGTATGTATCCCGACACGGACTCGCCGCCGACGGGCATCACCGAGGAGCGGGTGACCAGCGCCAGGGCGCGCCTGCGGCCCGCGCCGTGGGTCCGCTTCGAGCGGTATGGTGAGTGGCGGGTGCCGGAAGACACGACGACGTTCCTGATTCGCAGGGGCGGGGCGGAAATCGTGGATGCCGTCGTCGAGAAGACCGGCGTGCACGGCCTGATTGCGGCGATCGAGATCGGCCAGCGCGCCAAGGCCTTGACGCGCGCCGGCGTGCCGATGGACCGGCTCGGCGCGCCTGAATGGATTGGCATCTTCGACCTGTTCACCGACGGCCGGATCCCGCGGGAGGGCATCCCGATGGTGGCTGCCGCCATGGCCAACGACCCGAGTCTCGGTGCCGAGAAAGCGTGCGCCTGCGTCGGCATAGACCTTCGCAAGGCGGAGGAATGGAGGCCCGAGGTGCGGACGCTCGACTTCGGCGGCTATGACCGCCGAAAGGCGGACAGCGAGGCCCGGCGCATCCGCTTCATGGCCGGCAGGGCCATGAAGCAGATGCTGGGCAAGGCGCCGGCCCGGGACGTCGTGGCGTATCTCTCGACGCTCGTCGAGGAGGTGGCGCGATGAGCAGTGTCATGGTGCCCCTCGCCGACCGCACGGATCGATTCCAGGGCTATCGCGGGCCTGCGAAGGACGTGCTGGATCGCTGCGGCATCGGCGTATGGAGCGAAGTCGAAATCGTGAACGACGAGGGTTCGATCTTCCCCGGCGTCATCCTGCCGCGCAGCGAGACCGCCGACGACCTGCACGTGGTCGTGAAGCTGTTCAACGGCTACAACGTCGGTATCGCGGCCGACCGCATCGCCTCGGTCAAGGAGACCGGCTACCGCAAGGCCGTCTACAAGATCCCCGAGAAGGAGTTTCCCTTCGACGCGAAGAAGAAGAACATCACGCTGCTCGGGACCGGCGGGACGATCGCCTCGCGCCTCGACTACCGCACCGGCGCGGTGATTCCCGCGTTCACGCCGGGCGAACTGTACGGCGCGGTGCCCGAACTGGCCGACATCGCGAACCTCACGACGAAGAAGCTGTTCGGCGTCTTCAGCGAGAACATGGGGCCCGAGCAGTACAAGGCGCTGGCGATCGCCATCGGCGAGGAAATCGAGAAGGGCGCCGACGGCATTGTCATCGGCCACGGCACCGACACGATGAGCCACACCGGCGCCATCCTGAGCTTCATGGTGCAGAACAGCCCCGTGCCGCTCGTGATTGTCGGCAGCCAGCGGTCGTCGGACCGGCCCTCGTCAGACGCCGCGCTGAACCTCATGAACGCGGTGCGTGCGGCCGCCGAATGCGACATCGCCGAGGTGATGCTCTGCATGTTCGGCCCGACGTCGGACAACTACGACCTGCTGCACCGCGGGACGCGCTGCCGGAAGATGCACTCGAGCTACCGCAGCACGTTCCGGACGATCGGCGCGACGCCGCTCGCGACCGTGAGCCGGTACCCGGGCGAGAACGGCAGCCACTTCACGTACCTGACGGATGACTTCCTCCCGCGCGACAAGGCGCGCACGCCGGTGATCACGCCGGTGTTCGAGGAGAAGGTCACGATCCAGTACTACTACCCGAACTTCAACCCCGACATCGTCGACGGGCTCTCGTCGATGGGCTATCGCGGCATGGTCATCGCGGGAACGGGCCTGGGCCACGTCAACAAGCCGCTCTACCCGGCGATCCGGCGCGCCATCGAGAAGGGCATGACCGTCGTGATGACGGTGCAGACGCTGTGGGGCTACGCGCAGATGTACGTCTACGACACCGGGCGGGACCTGCTCGACCTCGGCATCATCCCGCTCGACAACATGCTGCCCGAGACGGCCTACATGAAGCTGGCGTGGGTGCTGGGCCAGACGGACGATCCGGAGACGATCCGCCGGATGATGACGACGGCGATCAATCACGAGATCACGCCGCGTGAGCCGCACAACGGGTACCTGATCCTCCAGGGCGGCCTGCCGGAGGTGGACGCGTTCGTCCAGAAGCACTGGAAGTAGGCGCGGATCAGCCGTTGAAGTAGAGGTACGCCGCCAGGATCAGCACGAGTACCGCGCCGGAGCTGACAACGTCCCACCTGTTCCAGCTCCGCCTGGACTCGGCCCGGTGCGCTGCGGTGACCGTCGCATACGTCAGGCCGCGCAGCTGCTCCTCGGCCGGCGCCTCGGTCATGTAACTCACGACGAACATCGTGGCGGCCGAGACGACGAAGATGATGACGCCGTAGTACTGGAAGTAGATGTTGTTGACGATCCACAGGAACGAGCCGGTCGCGTAGCCGCCCTCGTACCCCGCGACGCCAAGGCTGACCGGCGTGTCGATGGCGAGGCGGAACGCACCGAGCAGGAAACCCACGACGAGGGCCGAGAGACAGCCCTTCGCATTGAGCCGCCTGAAGAACACGCCCAGGAAGAACACCGCGAAGATCGGCGGCGCCAGGTAGCCCTGCACGCCCTGCAGGTACTCGTAGAGCCCCTTCGCCCCCTGGATGACGGGAATCCACAGCAGCGCGACGATCACCATCACGCCGGTGGCCACTCGGCCGATCCACACGAGCTGGTGCTGCGTGGCCTTCGGCCTGAGCTGCTGGTAGAAATCCATCGTGAACAGCGTCGAGCACGCATTGAAGGCGCCGGCCAGGGAACTCATAAGGGCAGCCAGCAGGCCGGCCACGACCATGCCGCGCAGCCCGATCGGCATCACGCTCTGCACCAGCAGCGGGTACGCGGCCTGCGCCGCCGAGCGCACGACCTGGCCGTTCGCGTCCACGATCGACTCCAGGCCCGGGGCCTTGCCCGTGCGAGCCAGCGCGAGCGCGATCATGCCCGGAATGATGAAGATGAAGACCGGAAGGAGCTTCAGGCACGCCGCGAAGATGCTGCCGCGGCGGGCCTCCTGCTCGGTCGGTGCTCCCAGCGTCCGCTGGACGATGTACTGGTCCGTGCACCAGTACCACAGGCCGACGATCGGCGCGCAGAAGAGCATGCCCAGCCATGGGTAGTTGCTGTTGAAGTACCAGGCCATCCGGCCGGCTTCCTTCACCGGCGCCCACGTGCCCTCGACGCCGGCGGGAATCAGCGGCTTCCAGAGGTTGAACATGTCGGGGTCGAGCGCCGCCCGGAACCCGCTCCACCCGCCGATCTTCTCGAGTCCGAAGACGGTCAGGAGCAGCGACCCCGCGACGAGGATGACCGTCTGCACCGCCTCGGTGTAGGCCACGGCCCGCATGCCGCCCAGCAGCGTGTAGAGACCCGTCAGGACGACCACCAGCACCGATCCCACCCAGAAGCTGCCGTATGTGGTGCCGAGGACCGTGATCTGCAGTTCTGGCATGAGCGTGCCGAACACCACGCCGCCGGCAAAGATGCCCACCGCGAGCTTCGTCAGCACGTACGCCACGAGTGAGATCAGGGACAGCACCCACCGCGCCGACGGCGAAAACCGCCGTTCCAGGAACTCCGGCATCGTGTAGACGCGCGAGCGGATGTAGAAGGGCACGAAGACCCAGCCGAGGACCAGCAGGCACCAGGCGTGCAGTTCGTAGTGGGCGAGAGCCACGCCGCTCGTCGCGCCGGACCCGGCAAGCCCGACCAGGTGCTCCGACCCGATGTTCGACGCGAAAATCGATGCGCCGACGACCATCCAGCCGAGGTTGCGGCCCGCAAGGAAGTAGTCGTCCGCCGTGTCCTTGTTCTTCCTGATCGACCACCACGTCAACCCTGCCAGCAGCGCGAAGTAGGCGACGATCACCAGCCAGTCGAGAGTTGCCATGGTGTGCGTTCCTCTGGAGGCGAGGCACGAAGGGCGTGGGGGGTGCGGCTAGCCCCCCGCGATCTGGTGGATGACCTTCACCTCGGCGCCGTCCGGCACCGGGGTCTTGTCGTAGGTGCCCCGCTGGACGAACTGACCGTTCACCCACACCGCCAGCATGCGCCAGATGTAGTTGCGCTTCTTGAGGACGTCGGCGACGGTCATGCCCTCGTCGTACTCGAGGGGCTCTTCGTTGACGATCAACATGCAGTGGCCGGCAGTGCTGATTCCATTCCCGATGTGTTGGGAGTGGAGTCTGACCCCACTCGCTCATCCCAGGTGCGGTGCCACCACCGCCACGACCTCGGGCGAGTCGATCTTCAGTTTCTTCAGCGTCTCCATGGTCGGCACGCCGTCCGGCGTCCAGCCCCGGCGCTTGTAGACGGCATCGACGAGCTTGTTGTAGCGGTCCGTGCGCCACGCGCGCTGCAGCGTCATCTTCTCCTCGGTGGACTTGCCCGCCGGGTCGATGCCGACGATCTCTTTGAGCTGCTTGTCGTAGCGCTCGGCGCGCGACTCGTACTCTTCCTTCGTCACCGGGCCCATGGCGCGGTACGGCGGCATGTCGTTCTTCCGGTCGCCCTGGCCCATGCGCAGGTTGAACACGCGCTGGAAGTTGTAGACCGCCTCGGACTGCTCGATGAGGCTCTTGCGGTCGAGCGGCTTGCCCGTGATGCCGGTGTAGAGCTTCAGGTAGTTCTCCACGTGCTCCGGCACCTTGGCCGCCTCGGGCCCCGGGTACTTCTCGTGGTTGTCCGGCGGTTCAATGTCGTTCCACGGCAGCTTGCAGAGCCCCTGCAGGCCGAACCACGTGCGGAACAGCGGGAAGTAGTGCAGCGCCTCGGCCTTGTCCTCGAAGGTCGGGATCTGGTTGTTCACCATGTCCATGAAGATGAGCCACGCCTCGTCGTGCTGCGGGCCCTTGTTCGCCAGCGCGAACCCCCCCTGCTGCGCGAGGGACTCCTTGCACATGTACTGCGAGATCTCGAGGCCCTTGATCTGCATGCCCATGTCGCGGATGAGCTGCGGATCGCCCCACCCGTTCCTGATGAACAGGTCCTGCATGTACTTCACGCCCTTGCCGACCGTGATGCCGAAGCCTTCGCCGCGGGCCATCTGGTGGAGCAGTTCGACCTCGGACGCGCCGTTGCCCCAGGCCAGGTCGAGTCCGCCCGTGCGCTCGGCGTTCAGGATGCCCTTCTCCCAGCACTCCATGACGAATGCGCAGGCGGTGCCGAACGAGATCGTGTCGATACCGTAGGTGTCGCAGTAGAAGTTCACCTCGAGCAGCCAGTCGGGATCGAACAGCCCGCAGTTCGATCCGAGGCCTGCGGCGTTCTCGTACTCGGGGCCGTCGACCGTGACGATGTGGCCCTTGTAGGGACCCGTCAGGACGTGGTGGCCATCGGCCGCCTTCGAGCACGCCATGCCGCAGCCGTACCAGCACTGATCCGGGATGCCCTGCGTGAACCGCCGGTCCCACACCTGGGAGTCGATCTTCGGCGTGTCGACGTGCTTGCCGTACTGGAAGTTGTGCACCGGCAGCAGGTCGTAGGCGTCCATCACTTCGACGAGGTGGGCCGTGCCCTGCCGCCGCATGTGGCACTGCTCGTCGTCGTGGTTGCGGATCTCGTCGTTGATGCGCTTGCCGACCTGCACGGTGACCGGGAAGTCGGCCGCGCGGTTCATGTCGGTCTTCATCCGGAACCCGCGCACGACCAGCGCCTTGAGCTTCTTGTCGCGGAACACCGTGCCCGTGCCGCCGCGGCCGGCCTGCTTCAGACGCGCCGCACCACGCTTCGGATCCCACCACGAGAAGTTCAGGCAGCCCATGTAGGCCGACTCGGCTGCCTTGCCCGCCGAGACCACCGCCACGTTCTGCATGTCGCGGGCATCGTCCGCGTACATGTGGGTGAAGATCTCGGCCGCGATGTGGCTGTCGGGCGCTTCCTCGGGCGCTTCCTCGAGGCGAATCACGCCGCGCGGGCCGTCAATCACGAGGATGGTGTCGTGTTTCGCCTTGCCGCGGATGTCGAGGACGTCGAACCCGCAGAACTTCAAGAGCGGGCCGAAGTAGCCGCCGACGTTGCAGTCGATCGGAATGCCGGTTTCGGGCGAAATCGTGACGACGAGCGACTTGCCGGACCCTGCGTACTGGGTGTTGCCGGCGAGCGGGCCCGGGCTGATGATGAGGGCGTTTTCCGGGTCGTTCCACTTCGTCCCGGGCGTGACGGCCTGCCAGAGGTAGTAGAGGCCGAACCCGCGGCCGCCCGTGAAGACGTCAATCATCTCCTGCGTAATCGCCTTCTCGGAGATGGTGAGCGTGCTGAGGTCGACAAAGAGCGTCCGCCGCGTGTAGCCCCGCTCGGGCAGGCTCGGGGTGAAGGGCACTTCAACCAGCGTCTTGTGCGCCGCGCGCAGCGTCGACACGTCTGCGGCGTAGTTCGTGCGGACCTTATAGTCGTAGGTGACCGACATGGTCATCTCCTTGGATGGCGTGGCGGGAGCTGGCGCGTCCGTTACCGTGATTGACGAGGCCTGACGGCCCGGACCTGCCGGCAGGCACCCGCCAGTCTACCACGCGGTGTTTGCGCTGCTGCCGCCCCCGCCTTGTGTTCGATTGGCTCATCTGCCAAGCTACCGCACCGGTCCCAGCCGGTTCGCGAGGAGGTCGTATGCGTCGTCGACTCGTGGTCGCCCTCTTGATCTTTCTTGCCGCCGAGTCGTCGTCGTGCGCGAAGGCGCCGCAGCAGGACACGGCCGCGATCCGGGAGGCCATCACCGGAATCAACGACGAATTCGTCGGCTGTTTCGAGACGGCCGAAGCCGAGTGCGTGGCGTCGTTCTTCTCCGAGGAAGGGATCCTGGCGCTGTCGAACGCCCAGTCGCTTGCCGGCACCGAGGCAATCCGCCGCTATTGGCAGCAGGCCCTGAGCTGGGGACGGTGGGAGGTGACGCTCACCTCGCAGCTCATCGAGCCGAGCGAGCCGCTGGCGATCGAACGCGGCCGCTACATCTTCAGGTTCACGGCCGGGCCTGCCGCCCCGCCCAACAGGCCGTCGCGCGAGGACCGCGGCACGTACCTCGTCCATTGGAGGCACGACTCCGACGGCAAGTGGCGCATCGCCGCCCAGGCCTTCGTCAGTGAGGTGCCGGCCAGCGTGATTGCGGCGCCGGTTCCTGGCGGCGAGGTAGTGCGGTAGGGACAAAACCGGCGGGCGCTATTCTCGTCGAGCGAGGGCGGCCAGCGCGGCGCCAATCCTGGGATGCGCGTCGAAGCGCGCCACGAAATCCGATTCAACCCGGCTGCCTTTTGCGCGGATGACGGCGGCGAGATCGCGCTTGTCCTGCGCACTCCAGCGATCGATCCCCGGGAGCAGCGCCACGAGCGGCGCCCAGCGTTCCCAGAACAACTTCTCGCCAGGCGGAAGCCGCCGCCAGCGCACTGCGCCCAGTCGTTCTGCGGCCTCATCGGCCAGTGTCACGGTTGCGCGCTCACGATCTGAACCGAAGCGCGTGGTCAGATAGTCAGTCACCTTCAAGCCGATCCGATCCGTCGGAATGGCGCCGATCACGTCGGCGCGGGATTCGCCCAGTTGCAGGAACACGTTGAATCGCACGAGCCTCCGAAGCGTCGCGGCGTTCGTGCGGTAGCCGCGCCGGCTGGCGACCTTTGCCGATTCGGCACGCGCCAGCCGCGCAGTGGCCGGGTCCCACGGCGTGAATCCGAGCTTGTAGTAGAACCACCAGGCCCCTGAATCGAGGCCTTCGTCGTTCTCGTGGCCGAGCTGGTAGGGATCGACCGTGAACGTGTCCGCGCCGAACATCGCGTGAATGGTCGCGAGCAGGCGGCCGTATACCCACGCCGATTCGCCGCCGCGAAACGACTCAAAGACGTTGTAGGCGACCTCCGACGACCGCCACAGCGCGCTGAACAGGGCATAGCCGATGGGGACGCCGTTCCGCAACGTCAGGATGCCGTACACGGTATCAAGCAGGAGGCGCTGCTCGGGCTCGACGCCGATGCAGAAGAACTCGAGGCCGTCGCCGCAGTCCACCAGGCGCGCGTCCCGGAGGTTCGCGGCCGTGAACGTATAGAGATCGCGGCTGCGGGTCACCATCGACTCGCGGGCCAGGTCGAGCAACTGCCGCGCCTCGGGCTGGCCAATGCGCCGGATGCGCCGCGGAGGGACCCTGATCTCGGATAGCAGGTCCGGCCTTGCCAGACGAAGCGGCGTCGGCTGCGGAACGACCGCGTGAGCGGGGACCCTCGACCGCGTGCGATTCGGCGTGCCCGGGCCGGCGGTCACGCGCAGCGTCAGCCCGAGTTCGTCGTAGAGATGGTCGTTCGCCATCCCCCGCACCGGCAGGGCGGCGCTTCGGCGAATGACGAACTCCGCATCGGTCTCGCGGCCCCGCAGCCGGTCGAGCCACGCGCGTCCTTCGAGCGGCGGTTCATCGAAGACCGGGCGCTCCGCCCACGCCGAGAAGAGCTGCAGGCGCCCTTCGAGCGCCGCCAGGTTCCCGACGTCGTTCCACTCGATCGTCAGGTTGCGCCCGCATCGGCTCGCCAGCCATCGCGCCGTCGAGAACCCGAAGGGATAGACGATGTCCGCGCCGGCGACGCCTGAGTTGACGAGCCGCGTGCGCCAGCGCCGGACGTCGGCGCGCACGTCGAATGCGCGCAGCATCCGGTGCACCTGCGCGAACACGCGTGCGTCATCCGGATAGGCATGCAGGAAACAGAGCAGTTCGTGCAGCTGTGCGACCTCGGCTGACGTGCGAAACCGGGCGCGGGCAACTATGCGGAGCAACGGCAGCCGCTCGGAGCCGCAGCCTGGGCCGTAGGTCGTCTTCATGCCCGCGAGTCGATTCAACGCGCTCAGTGGATTCATGGCACTTGCACGCTGCGCCCTGCAGGATCAGGCTGAAGCCGGATTCCACATCGGAACGCAGCACGAGACGGCAGCGTGACACTCGTGAGTACCGGCTTCAGCCGGTACCTGATCCCCGCCAGCATACACGACGGCCGGCCGGGTGCCGCCGCGGTTGTACAATGCCGTCCGATGCGACTGACGAACAAGAACGGGTCTTGAAACCGGCTGTGGCTGTGAACCGTCTGGCAGAGGGGTGCATCGCGTGTCGATCATGTCGGCGAGGGAGCCGTTCGAAATGTCCATCCCCGTTCAGCCGTCCGACATCGACGGCCTCGGGCACGTGAACAATGTCGTCTACGTTCGCTGGGTACAGGACGTGGCCGTCGCGCACTGGCGGGCAGCCGCGACACCGGAACAGCAGGCGAACATCGCGTGGGTCGTCGTGCGGCACGAGATCGACTACAAGCACGCGACGAAACTCGCGGACGAGATCGTTGCGCGCACGTGGGTGGGCGCGGCGACGGCGCACACCTTCGAACGGCACACCGAAATCCTCCGGGCCCGCGACGGGCGCCTGCTGGCGAAGGCCCGCACGCTCTGGTGCCCGATCGACATGCGGACCGGGCGGCCGATCAGCGTCGGCGACGACATCCGTCAGCACTTCTCCGTCCAGCCGCCCCCGGACCGCGGGGGTGCCTCGTCGGCGTAGGGGTCGACCCCTGTGTCGACCCGGGCCAGGACGAAACCTTGCAGGGCAAGGACGGGGCCTTGCCCCTACGGAGACATGTGGAATGGTGTCGGTGGGGCGGCACCCCGAACCCCGGTCCGCCCCGGCTCGCTAGTATCCCGGCGCGGAGATTGATTTCCGATCCACGGTCGGCGCGTACTTCCTGGCGACCGCCTCGATGTCCGACGCTTTGCCGATCAGCGCGAACACCAGGTCGTCGAGCGGGAAGTACTGCTTGATGACGCGGGCGATCCCGGCTGGCGTGGCCGCGTCGATCTGCGCGTAGTAGGTGTCGATCTCGCGCTCGTCGAGCCCGTTGAAGATGAGTTCGGCCAGCGTCGACGCCAGCTGGTCAGGAGTCTCGATCTCGGGTGGGAACTGGCCCTTCAGATACGCCT
>JAPKZP010000030.1 GCA_026393735.1 Acidobacteriota bacterium | reverse complement strand
GGCGCGGCGGCGCGCGCACGCGCGACACCGGCGTCCCGCTCGAGGGCTGCGACAAACCGAGCCTCCTCGCCGGGCGTCAGCGCCGCGTCGGGCGGCAATCTGTCGGGTTCGAAGGCAAACGGCTCGCCGTGTGCCGTCAGTTCGCCGATCTCAGGTTCACGCGCGGCGGCACTGACGGCGACTTCGGCCGCGGTCTGCTCGAGCTTGCCGCGCGCGAAGGTCACGGTCGGCTGGAGCACTGCGCGAAACACCGGATCGCGCCCGAGGTCAGCGGCGACGTCGACAAGGATCTCCAGCGGACCCGACTCCCAGACGAAGAACAGCGGATACCCGCCTGCGGCGATGTACGCGGGGGCAAGGCGGTCGGCGATGGCCACGCCTGCGGCTTCGTTCACGAGACCCCCGTGGATATGCACAACGAGACAGTCGCTGTTCGGATGCGCGGCAAAGGACCGGAACAGCTCATGGACGTCAGCGCGGGTCGTGCCGCCGAGCCAGCCGTTTTCGAGATGCACGATGTGCCGCGTCGCCGTGCGCATGCGTCACTCCGCGAGGGCCACCGAGACGACGGTAGACAAGCGCGGGGCCGCGACGCAAGGAATCCTGCACACTTTCTTCCGCGCGACCGCAAGTCCTGTATCATTTGCGCCATGCACAACAGATCCCGACTAGGCCTTCTGCGCTGGGGGCTCGCTCTGATGGTCCTCTCGGCGGGCAGCTTCGTGCTCGCCGCGAGCCAGGCCACGCCACCCGCCTTCGATGTGCTGATCACCGGCGGACGGCTCGTCGACGGCACCGGGGCGCCTTGGTTTCGCGGCGACGTCGGCATCGCCGGTGATCGCATCGTGGCGATGGGCGACCTGGCCGGCCGATCCGCGCGCGAGACGGTGGACGCCACCGGTCTGGTTGTCGCGCCGGGCTTCATCGACATGCTCGGGCAGTCGGAATTCAACGTGCTCGTTGACGGGCGCGCGGCATCGAAGATCACGCAGGGCGTGACGACCGAGATCACCGGCGAGGGCACCGCTATCGCCCCGGTCAACGACCGGATGATCCGCGAGGCGAAGCCGGCGTGGGATCACTTCCGCGTCCTGCAGGATTTCACGACGCTGGCCGGCTACTTCGCGCGTCTCGAATCCCGCTCGCCGGTCGCCATCAATATCGGGACGTTCGTCGGGCTCGGCGGCGTGCGCGACTACGTCATTGGCCGCGACAACAAGCCGGCCACGCCCGCCGACCTGGACCGGATGCGGACGCTCGTCGCCCAGGCGATGCAGGAAGGCGCGCTCGGCCTCAGTTCGTCGCTCCAGTACGTGCCTGACCGGTTTGCGACGGTCGACGAAACGGTGGAACTGGCGAAGGTGGCGCGGCGCTACGGCGGCGTCTACCTCACCCACCAGCGGTCGGAGTCCGGCCAGATCTTCGAGTCGCTGGACGAGGCGTTTGCGGTCGCGGAGCGCGCCAACATTCCGACCGAGATCTGGCACCTGAAGACGGCGTACAAGGCCAACTGGGGCAAGATGCCCGACGTCCTGCGGCGCATCGAAGCGGCGCGATCGCGCGGTCTCGACGTCACGGCGAACCAGTATCCCTACACGCGCGCGTCGAACGACCTCGCGTCGTGCCTGCCGCTGTGGGTCCGCGAAGGCAGCACCGACCAGATGCTGGCCCGCCTGACGGATCCCGCGCAGCGGGATCGCATCAAGCGCGAAATGGACGACCCGAACTCGCCGGGCTGGGAGAACCAGTGGTACGGCTCGGGCGGCGGCGACGGCGTCATGGTGGCGTCCGTGCTGAATGCCGATCTCCGGAAATGGGAAGGCCGCACGCTCACCGAGATTGGCACCGCCATGGGCAAGGACCCGCGCGACGCGCTGATGGATATTGTCGTCGCGGACAAGGGCCAGACGGCCTGCATCATCTCGATCATGACCGAGGAGGACGTGCGCACGGCGCTCAGGCACCCGCTCGTGTCGATCGACACGGACTCGGGGGCC
>JAPKZP010000125.1 GCA_026393735.1 Acidobacteriota bacterium | reverse complement strand
GCCCAGCGCCCCTTGCCAGTCGTCCCGGCTCAACCCCGGCGGTGCCGTTGGTTCGGGCAGCCTTTCCAGTCGCAGCCGTATCTTCTCCAGTTCGTCATCGTCGAGGAGGCCGGCCAACCCGGGCGGGAGCGCCTCGGCGAGATGCCGCCTGCCCTCCTCGGGGTTCACGGCGGCACGCACCGCGCGAAACGTCGCGAGCGCGCTCCCTTTCTCGGCGAGGCTCCCCATGAGGTACAGGATCGCGTCGATGATGCCCCAAGCCAGGTTGCAGCCTAACGCGCCGACGAGCATGGCGCGGACGTCTTCGCGCCCCGCCTCTGCCACGCTCAACGACCCGGTGAAGGTGAGCACCATGATCAGCCCGAACAGCACCTCCGACACCCGGTCGATCGGGTCAAGGACCCGTCGGCGAGGAGTGTCCGATGCGTTGCTGCTGCGATTGCGCTGTAAGGCACTATGCGTCTGATTCATCGCGCCGAGCTTACCTTGGTTGTCCCGACCGCTGGAAGGCCTCTATGTGGCGCCGGGCGAAGGGAGTGACGCCAGGCGCGTCATGGAGATCCGAAGATTCCCATCGCCACCTGTGCGCAGACAATCTTCAGGATGGTCGTCGATGCGTAGATGGTCGCGAACGCGGCGTCGATCCCGTCGCTCTGCACGGCCTTGTTGGCGTACGCCAGGATGGCCGGGTTCCCCGCGGTGCCGGAGACCACGCCGAACAGGTCGTCGGTGGACATCCTGAAAACGTACTGCCCGAAGAGCATCACGGTCAGAAAAGCGCTGAGCACGATCGCAGCGCCCATCGCGAGGAAGGTGAAGCCGGTCTTCGAGATGGTCTCCACGAAGAGCGCGCCTGAGCCGATCCCGACCGCCGCAAGGAAGAGCGTGAGACCGAAACTGCGAAGGGTCAGGTTCGCCGCCAGCGGCATGTGCCAGGACAGCGATCCGCTGCGCCCGATTCTGCCCAGCACGAGCGCGACAATCAGCGGGCCGCCTGCGAGCCCGAGCGAGAACGCGCCGATGCCAGGGATCGGGATCGTGACGAGCCCCAGCAGCACGCCGAGCGACATGCCGAGACCCACCGATACGTAGGAGAACTCCGCCGCCGACTTCAGCGAGTCGCCGAAGAACTTGCGCAGCGCGGGGATCGCGTCCCTCGGCAGAATGGCGCCGACGCGGTCGCCGTACTCCAGCACAAGGTCGGGCGCAGGCAGCAGGACGGCATCGCCGCGGCGCACCTCCGCGACCTTGGCGACGACGCCATCGGGAAATCGCAGCTCGCCGACGGCCGTGCCGACCACGGCCGGCCGCGACACAAACACGCGCACCACGTCGAGCGTCGCGCGGTCCTTCGCGAAGCGTCCGGGCTCGGCGCGGCCCAGCGCGATGCGGGCACGCTCGAGCGCATCGGCCTGGCCGAACAACAGGACGCCGTCTCCCCTGCCGACGCAATTCGTTGGATCCGGCAGCCGGCTGGTCCCCCTCTGACGAATCGCCGTGAGTTCCACGCCCGCCGGCAGCCGATCGATCATCTCCGCGACGGTGATCTCGTCGAGATGCTCAAGCGTGAGTTCCAGCGCCTGCGGCGGCGGCGCAATTGGAGCCAGCCGCGGTGTGTAAAGCTTCGTGAAGGCGTAAAGGCACAGGATGGGGCCGACCACGCCGAGTGGGTAGGCCACCGAGTAGCCGATGGCGGGATCGCGGTTTCCGGCTGCGTCGATCGCGGCCTGCAGCGCGGGGGTGCTGGTCATGGCCCCCGCGAACAGCCCCAGCGCGTGGGCCGGCGACACGCCGACGGCGCGCCCGATGGCCAGCGCCACGACCAGAGACACGAGTACGCCGATGGCGCCGAGCAGGTTCCACTTCAACCCCGGCCCTCTCAGCCCGGCGAAGAAGTTCCGCCCGTACTGAATCCCAATTCCGTACAGGAACATCACCAGGCCGATCGAGTTCACCAGCCCGGGCGGCGTGGCCCCCGGCGCGATGGCGCCGACGGCGAGGCCGGCGAACAGTACCGCCCCGACGCCGAGCGAGAATCCGCCGATCGAGATCTGCCCCAGCGCGTACCCGATCCCGATGACGGCGAACAGCGCCAGCAGCGGCGAGTGTTCCAGCACGACCTTCAGGGCGTCCAACATGCCGCTCCCTCTGGTACTTGGAGTTCATCTCCCTGGCGGTGAGCGCCATCGCTTCGACCGTCGTGTCGAAGTCGACGCGGCGGTCGGCCGGGATCTCATTGCTCGCGATCAGGAAGCCGACCCATGCCTTGACCGCACCGTACGAGCAGCGCTCGATGCACGGCAACTGCACGTACCCGGCTACCGGGTCGCAGGTCAGCCCGAGGTGGTGCTCCAGCGACGATTCCGCCGCGTTGGCGACCACCTGCGGTTCGAAATCGTGCGCCTGCGCCAGGAACGCCGCGCCCATGGCCGACGCGACGCCGATCTCGGCCTGGCAGCCGCCCTCCGCGCCGGCGAGCGTCGCGTTATGCTTGCAGAGGTACCCGATGACCGCGGCCGCCAGCATCCCGGCCCGGATCTTCTCCTGCGGCAGTTTGCGGCCGCCCTCACCAACCGAGTAGACCAGCGCCGGCATGACGCCGGCCGATCCGCCCGTCGGCGCCGTCACGACCAGGTGCCCGCGGGCGTTTTCCTCGGAGCCGGCCAGCGCGTAGGCGGCGACGACGCCGACGCCCTTCTGCCGCTCGTACTTGTCGTCCAGCGCGCGTTTGTACACCTCGCCGGCCTTCGTCTTCAGCTTGATGGGCCCGGGCAGCACGCTCACCGGCATCGACAGGCCGGTCTTGACAATGTTGCCCATCGCCGTGGTGACCTTGTCGATGATCGCGATGATCTCGGCCTCGGTCCTGCCGGACACGGCCATTTCGTTGGCCATCGCGACCTGGGCGATCGAGAGCTTGTCCTGCGCCGCGTGCGCCAGCAGTTCCTTCATCGTCGAGTACGGGTACTTCGGCTGGTTCTTCCTGGGCGGCGTGTAGCCCTTCCACTCGATAAACCCGCCACCGACCGAGTAGTACTCCTGCTCGAGCAGCACGGCGTCGCCGCCCATCAGCTTGCACGTCATCGTGTTGGGATGCGGAAAGTCGCCCTTGGGCGCGTCGTAGATGATGTCCTTGAGGGAAGCATCGAACGCCTTGCCGCCTAGCGTCACCTTGAAGACCTGGTCGGGCTTGTCGCGAAGCTCGTCGAGAAACAGCGGATTGATGGTCGCCGGCTCCTTGCCGATGATGCCCGCCAGCGCGGCGCGCTCGGTGCCATGGCCCTTCCCGGTGGCGCTGAGGCTGCCGAACAGGTGCACCTTCAGCGCGGTCGCCTTCGCAAGTTGATCCGCCGGCAGCTTCGTGCACCGCTGGTAGAAGTCGTAGGTGATGCGCATCGGCCCGATGGTGTGCGAGCTGGACGGCCCGGGGCCGACCTTGTAGAACTCGTCGATCACCGTCATCACCGGTCCCTTCGCCTTCTTCACCACGTCGAGGTCCGGCGACACGCCGGCGGCGGGCTTGGGCGGCGGCGCAGCCGCGGCCTGCTCCTTCTGCTCCGGCGCTGAGCAGCCCGTGATGACGGCGGCGGCGCCGATGACGGCGCTGCGCATCATGAACGTCCGGCGGTCCGTGCCGTCCGGAATATCAAAGTCCTTCAACTTCATCACTGCCTCCTGGAAGGATGATCGCTCGGATCGATCCGCTGCGTTGTTGCAGCGCAGACGCCCGGCGGGAAGGGGCCTCGATCCCGGCAGTGGAGCAACCGGTGACCGTCGCGGGGCGAGGTAAGTGTAAGTCCAGTCGAGACCCGGCGACTCCCGAAAAACACGCCGACACCGGAGAAATACGCCGGACGTACTCTGAAAGAGTGACAAGTCCCGGCGTATCAGATCCCGGTCATCCCGCGCTCAAGGCGGTGGTAGCATCGACGGCATGCAGACGGCCCCTTCGAGCAGCACATGACCGGCACCGCGACACACGGACGTCTCGCCCGGCTGATTCCGGCACTCGAATGGCTGCCTGGTTACCGCCGCCAGGATCTTCCACGCGACCTCGTCGCGGGCCTGACAACTGCGGCGGTGATCCTGCCGAAGGCCATGGCCTACGCAGCGCTGGCCGGCCTGCCGGTCCAGGTCGGGCTGTACACCGCGCTCGTGCCGACCGCAGTGTACGCCGTGCTGGGCTCGTCACGCCGCCTCAGCGTCAGCACGACGACCACCCTCGGCATCCTCACGGCGTCAGAAATCGCCTTCGTCGTTCCTGACGGCAGTCCCGCCCAGGTCCTGGCCGCCGCGTCGACGCTGGCGGTCATGGTCGGGGCCGTGCTCCTCCTGGCGTCGGTGCTTCGGCTGGGCTTCCTCGCGAACTTCATCTCCGAGCCCGTGCTGGTCGGCTTCAAGGCGGGGATCGGCTGCGTCATCGTGGTCGATCAGATCCCGAAGCTGTTGGGCATCCACTTCGCCAAGGGCGGGTTCTTCGAAAACGTGCTGTCTATCGTCGGGCACATCCCGGAGACGTCGTGGCCGACACTGGCGGTCGCGGCGGGCACGCTGGCGGTCATGATCATCCTGCCGAGAATGACGGTCGGGATTCCCGCGCCGCTCGTGGCGGTAGCCGCCGGCATCGGCGCGTCGGGCCTGCTGGGGTTGCAGGCGCACGGCGTCGCGGTCGTCGGGGTGATCCCGGCGGGCCTCCCGGGCCTCGTCGTTCCTGATCACGCGCTCATGCAGCAGCTGTGGCCCGGGGCACTCGGCATCGGCCTGATGAGTTTCGTCGAGTCGATCGCCTCCGGGCGCGCGTTCGCCCCGGCGGGCGAGCTCCGCCCGAACGCCAACCAGGAACTGCTCGCGACGGGCATCGCGAACGCCACGAGCGGATTCTTCGGCGGGATGCCCGCGGGCGGCGGCACATCGCAGACGGCAGTCAACAGCCAGGCCGGCGCGCGCACGCAGATGGCAGGAGTGGTCACTGCGGCGAGCACCGTCGCCGTGCTGCTGTTCCTGTCGCCCCTCATCAGCCTGATGCCCGATGCGACGCTGGCCGCCGTTGTCATCGCCACGTCGGTGGGCCTCATCAGCCCGAGGGACATCCGGGCGATCCGCGAAATCCGCCGCACCGAGGCCTGGTGGGCAGTCGCCGCCATGGGGGGCGTCATGGTGATCGGCACGCTGCCGGGCATCCTGTCCGCCGCGCTGCTGTCGATGGCATATCTGATGTACCAGTTCCACGACCCGCCGGTGTATGTGCTCCGGCGCAAGCCGGAGACCGATGTGTTCAGGCGCGAGTCGGCCGAACACCCGGAGGACGAGGCGTTTCCGGGCCTGCTCATCGTGCGCACCGAGGGACGGATCTACTTCGGCAACGCGCAGCGCATCGCCGACAAGATGGCGCCCCTGATCCGAACGATGCGCCCAGACGTGCTGATCTTCGACTGCGGCGCCGTGCCGGACATCGAGTTCACCGCGTTGAAGATGCTGACCGAGGCTGAGGAGCGGCTGCGGAAGGGCGGCACCAAGCTGTGGCTCGCGGCGCTGAATCCCGCGGCGCTCGAGATCGTCAACCGCGCCCCTCTCGGCCGGACCCTCGGCCGCGAGCGGATGTACTTCAACGTGCCCGGGGCGGTGGACGCGTACCTCGCCCGGCGCGCGACGACAGCCCTCGACAAATGACCGTGAGGCCAAAATGACCGCAATCCTCCGAGAACTGCGCCAGAATCCGCTGAACTGGCTCCTCGTGTTCGTGCCCGCGGTGCTCACGCTCGAGCACGTCAGCCCCGAGTCCGACACGCTCCTCTTCGTGCTCTCGGTCCTCGCGGTCGTCCCGCTCGCCGGCCTGCTGAGCCACGCCACCGAGGCCGTGGCGGCGAAGACCGGCGATGCTGTCGGCGGCCTGCTCAATGCCACGCTCGGGAACCTGACCGAACTCGTGATCGCCATCACGGCGCTGCGGGCAGGGATGCTGGATCTGGTGAAGGCGGCAATCACCGGCGCGATCGTCACCAACAGCCTGTTCATGCTGGGCGGGGCCTTCCTGCTCGGTGGTCTCCGGTCTCACGTCCAGGAGTTCAACAAGGCCAATGCCCGCGTGCAGTCGGGCATGCTGCTGCTGGCCACCATCGCGCTGTGCATCCCGTCGCTCGTCGTCCGCGTCGACCGGTTGAACGTGCCCTCGTTCATGCAGCCGCTCAGCCTGAGCCTTGCCGGCATCCTGCTCGTGACGTACCTGCTCAGCCTCGTGTTCTCGCTCAAGACCCATCGCGACGTGTTCGCCAGCGCCGGGGGCGGCGAGCACGAGGAGGCGGTGTGGCCGCTTCCCGCCGCCGTCGGCGTACTCGTGGCTGCCACGATACTTATCGCCCTCGTGAGCGAGATCTTCGTGGGCTCGGTCCAGACGGCCGCCACCAACCTGGGGATGTCCCAGGCCTTCGTGGGCTTCATCGTCGTCTCGCTGGTCGGCGCGGCGGCTGAGATGGCCTCGGCGTTTTCTGCGGCGGGGAAGAACCGCCTCGACCTGAGCGTCGGCATCGCGCTGGGCAGCTCGTCGCAGATCGCGCTGTTCGTGGCGCCGGTGCTCGTCCTGCTGAGTTTCGCGATCGCACCATCACCGATGGACCTCAGCTTCGGCGGAGGCCAGGTGCTGATGGTGCTGCTGACCACGCTGACCGTTTCGACCGTCGTCGCCGGCGGCCGCTCGGCGTGGTACGTCGGTGTTCAGCTCCTGGCCGTCTACGCCATCTTCGGCGTCACGCTGTACCTGCTGCCGAACTGAGGCCTGTCTGGAATGGTGCGACCGATCATGAATACGACACACGCACGGAGAACGGCCAACTGGGGGATAGGATTGCCCCGGGCACGATTCGTCACCGTGCTGGCACTGCTGCTGGTGCTGATCGTCGTCGAAGTGGGCCTCGACAATCGCGGCCTCTCGCCCTTCCTGCTCGACCTGTCGTCGGCCGCCATCCTGTTCATCGCCCTTGTGGCGGCGACCGGGGAGCGGCGCCACCGTCGGACGGCGTTTGCGCTGGCGGCGCTGACGGTCCTGCTGGGCGGAGGCGGCGTGCTCGGGTTCCGACCGTGGGAGCTCGCGACAGGGGCGGTGATGTCCGCCGTCTTCGCGGGCTATACGACATGGCGGCTCCTTGCCCGCGTGCTGCGCAGCCAGAAAGTCACGGGCGACGTGCTGGCCGGGGCGCTGGCCGCGTACATCCTGGCGGGGCTCTCATTCGCGTTGGCGTTCGCCGTCATCGAGAGCCGGTGGCCCGGATCGCTCGTGGTCAGCGACGGGCGGCACGCCTCGTTTCCAGACCTGATCTACTTCAGCTTCGTGACGCTGCTCACGATCGGCTTTGGTGATGTCGTGCCGGGGACGGGCCCCGTGCGAGCCGTGACGCTGCTGGAAGGACTGTTCGGAGTGGTCTACACGACGGTCGTGATGGCGGCCCTGGTAGCGGCGTATCTGGGCCAGCGCGGCAGCCCGCTTTCGCCTGAGCCCGATGAGGCGCGCGTCGGCGTCGCGGACCGGGGGCGCGATGACGACGCGCCCCAGGCCGACGAGCTATAGCGCTACTTCTTCACC
>JAPKZP010000692.1 GCA_026393735.1 Acidobacteriota bacterium | reverse complement strand
GATGCGGCGATCACGGTGCTGCTGCACTGGATTGTCGCCCTTGCGCCGTACGGCGTGTTCGGCCTCGGCATCGGCCTGGCGATACACGTGGGCGTGGGCATCGTGGCGGCGCTGGCGTACTACATCGCCGTGTCGTCGGCGTTGCTCGTACTGTTCATCGCGGCGCTCTATGTCGTGGTGTTCATCGGGACCGGGATCTCGCCGATGCGGTTCGCCCGTGCCGCCGCGCCGGCGCAGGTGGTCGCGTTCGGCACGCACTCGTCGATGGCCTCGCTGCCGGCGATGCTGGAGGGCGCGGAGAAGGGCCTCGGCCTGTCGGAGACCGCACGCAGCTTCGTCCTGCCGCTCGGCCTGGCCGTCTTCAAGTACTCCGCGGCCATCTACTTCGTGGCCGTGACGTATTTCATCGGGCGGCTGTACGACGTCGCCATCGATCCGTCGCGCGCCGTGGCGGTCGTCTTCGCCTCGGTCGTGACGAGCTTTGCCGTGGGTGGCGTGCCGAGCGGCGCGACCGTGCTCCTGGCGCCGATTCTGACGACGGCAGGGCTGCCTGTCGAGGCCATGGGGATGCTGCTCGCCGTCGATCCGATCCCGAACGCAGTGCGGACCGTCGCCAACGTCACTGGCATGATGGCCGTCGCCGCGCTGACGGACGGCCGGGCTGGCCGCGGCGCGACGTCGCCATCAGCGTGACCGGATCGTGATGTCGAGGAACCGGACCCTGTTGTCGAAGTCCGGGAGGCCGATGACGCCCTTCGTCGCACGGCCGTCCCCGGGATAGTCCTTCCACATGCCGGCCTCGGGCGAGACCATCTTCCCGCTGGACGGGTCCTGGTGAGAGAGATAGCCTTCCTGTCTGGAGCATCGATGATCCGCCACCCGGGCATTTCGCGCGTCGGCCTGCTCGTCGCCACGGCCGTATCCGCCGCGTTCGTGCTGCTCGCCTGCCGTCCGGCTGAGCAGACGCCTGCCCGCCGCGTCGTCCGGCTGACGACCGGGACGCCCGGCGCGGGATTCTACCCGCTCGGAGAAGCGCTGGCTCGCGCCTACAGCCAGTCCCAGCCCCTGCTCGATGTGCAGGTCCACGACAGCGCTGGCTCGGTGGCCAACGTCACCGCGCTCCAGCGCGGCGAGGCCGACGTTGGCCTGTCGTACGCCGATGTCGCCTACATGGCCTTCGTCGGGCGGCTCGAAGGCCGGCCGCAGGCCTTCGAGGAGCTTCGCGGAATTGCGGTCCTGGAACTCACCCCGGTGCATCTCGTCGTACGGGCGAACTCGGGCATTCGTGACGCGGCCGGTCTCCGGGGCCGGAAGATTGGCGTCGGGCTGCCGGGCAGCGGTTCCGCGCTGACCGCCGATATCGTCCTTGCCGCGCTCGGCATCGATGCGTCCTCGGTGCACCTGGAGCCGCTGCGGTACGTGGATGCCGGCAACCGGCTGGCCGCCGGCCCCATCGACGCCATGTTCGTGACCGGCGGTGATCCGATGGCGTCGGTCCGCGCTTCGACCGGGGCCGGCGCGCGCCTGGTGCCCCTGACCGGACCGGCGATTGAACGCCTTCGCCACGACTATCCGTTCTTCCGCCTGGCCGTCATACCGGGCGGCACGTACCCGGGCCACCCGGATCCGATCCAGACTATCGGCGTCGACAACCTGCTGGTGTGCCGGCGGAATCTCGACGAGTCTCTGGTCCACGACCTCACCGCGCGCTTCTTCGACAGCCTGCCGTCGCTGTCGATGCTGACCCTGATGGATCTCGACCAGGCGCCGGCCACCCCGATCCCGCTGCACGACGGCGCCGCGCGCTACTATCGCGAACGGGAACTGTCGCGATGACAGGGATCCTCGACCGCGCCGCCCGGCTGTTGACATCAGCGCTCGTCGTCGCGGTCGTTCTGGCGTTTGCGGCCTTCGGATGGTTCGGCTACCGGGCCGTCAATGGATGGCGCTACAGCGCCACCCTCCTGGCGTCGCAGCGGGCGGCCGAGGCCGCCGACCGGCTGGTGACGGCGCTCGGGCGCGACATGCGGGGCGTGCAATCGACGGTATTGAACTCGGCGCAGTGGGACCAGTTCATGCTGGACCCGCCCTATGACGTGCGGACGCTGGCCGCGAGCGCCTTCGCGCGCTACCCCTATCCCGAGTCGTTTTTTGCGTGGCGCGGCCCGGCCACACCGGCGGCCGTCGTCTTTCTGAACCGGTCCGATCGCCGTCCCGGCTGGATGCCCGGCGCCGCCGCCGCCAACCGGTTTCCGGTCATCGTCGAATACGACGCGATCGTGGCCGACCGGCTGCAACAACGCATCGAGCGCGATGCCCTCAACCGGCGCCGCTTCTCGATCTTCGAAACGATGTTCGGCGGGACCCGCTACCAGATTGTGGCGCGCCTGCTGTACCGGGACGCGCAGCGTCAGGAGCTCGAGGGGGCTTTCGGCTTCACCGTCAACCTCGACTGGGTCCGGCGTTCGTATTTTCCTGGGGTGACCGGGGAGGTCGCCCGCATCGGCGGATCCTCGTCCGACATGGCCTTTGCCGTGTTCGATGAACGCGGCGAGCAGGTCGCGGGCACGTCCGCCGGTGTCCTTCCAGAGCCGACCATGCGGCGCGTGTTCCCACTGTTCTTCTTTGACCCTGCCCTGGTCGCGCTCGAAACACCAGTGGATCTTCCGCGCCGGCAGTGGGTCGGCGTGGCAGCCGGCGGCACCGACCCTAAGCTGGCCGAGGCGCTGCGGGGCAGCCGCGAGACACTCGTGATCGCCGGCATTGCGGCCGCGACGCTGGCGCTCGGCCTCGCGCTCACCGTGCGGGCCGCGCGGGCCAGCGCCCGGCTCGCCCAGTTGCGGTCCGAGTTCGTGCAGACAGTCACGCACGAATTGAAGACGCCGATCGCCAGCATTCGCACGGCGGGCGACACGATTGCGCGAGGCCGCGTGACCGGCCCCGAAGCGCTCACGCGCTACGCGAACCTCGTCGTCCAGGAATCAAAGCGGCTCGCGCGGCTGGTGGACAACCTGCTGGCCTACGCGCGGGTGACGGACGTCACGGAGGTCTACTCGTTCGAGCCCGTCGACGTGCACACCGTGGTCGATGACGTGCTGGACGGGTTCCGGGCGCCGCTTGCCGCTGCGGGATTCGAGTTGCATGTGGACATCGCCGGCGACCTGCCCCCCATACGCGCCGATCGCACGGCCTGCGCGCTCGTGCTGAACAACCTCGTCGACAACGCCATTCGATACTCGAAGGGGGCGCAGTGGCTCAGCGTGTCCGCGCGGGCCGTCGGCGGAACGGTCGTCATCGATGTGAGCGATCATGGCGCGGGCATCCCGCGCGACGAGATCACCCAGGTCACCAGACGATTCTTCCGCGGAAAGGGCGCCGGGACGGGCGGCAGCGGTCTTGGCCTCGCCATCGCGGACCGCATCGCGAAAG
>JAPKZP010000527.1 GCA_026393735.1 Acidobacteriota bacterium | reverse complement strand
CAGAACTGGGTCGTCGGGCCGATCCTGATGTTCGCGCTGGCGGTGATCTTCCTGCGCGACAAGCCGGAGTACATGGTGGGGTTGATCATGATCGGCCTCGCGCGCTGCATCGCGATGGTGATCGTGTGGAACGAGCTGGCCAGGGGCGACACCGAGTACTGCGCGGGGCTGGTGGCCTTCAACTCGATCTTCCAGGTGCTGTTCTTCTCCGTGTACGCCTGGGTATTCATCACCGTGGCGCCGGCCTGGTTCGGACTGCAGGGCGTGGCGGTCAACATCACGATTGGCGAAATCGCCAGAAGCGTCTTCATCTACCTGGGCATCCCATTCATCGCCGGCGTCGTGACGCGCTTCACGTTGATCCGGCTCAAGGGCAAGACGTGGTACCAGCAGCGTTTCATCCCGAAGATCAGCCCGATGACCCTCATCGCCCTGCTGTTCACCATCGTTGTCATGTTTTCCCTGAAGGGCGAGACCATCGTCCAGCTGCCGTTCGACGTGATCCGGATCGCGATTCCGCTGCTGATCTACTTTGTCGTGATGTTCGTCGTGTCGTTCTTCATGAGCAAGGCCGTCGGCGCAAACTACAGCCAGTCGGCCACGCTGTCGTTCACGGCGGCGTCGAATAATTTCGAGCTCGCCATTGCCGTGGCCGTCGGGACCTTCGGCATCAACCACGGAGCCGCCTTCGCCGCGGTGATTGGCCCACTGGTCGAGGTGCCCGCCTTGATCGGCCTGGTCAACGTGTCGCTCTGGTTCCAGCGGCGGTACTTTGGCACGGCCGCTGCTGCCGCGGACCGCGGCCTGACCGGCGGCTAGCCGTTCAGCGAGCCGTTCATGGACGCACCTGTGGGCATGATCTGGGCGATCCCCGATTCACTCGCGACGACGGCCGACCTTCGCCGTGGCGACGAACTGTGGGCAGAGGCGACCCGGGACGGCGTCATCGTGCGGTCCGATTCACTGCGCAAGGTTTACGTCGAAGCGACGGGCCAATGCAACATGCAGTGCACCATGTGTTCCCGTCAGACGTGGGCAGCGGACTCGGGGCACATGACCGCCGCCTGCTACGACCAGCTGTTGTCGGGCCTGCCCGACGCCCCGCCAGACAGGGTCACACTGGCGTTCGGAGGCTTCGGCGAGCCCACTCTGCATCCCGAGTTCCTGGATATGGTCGACCTGGCGCGGAAGGCGCAGATCCGCGTCGAGATCATCACGAACGGGACGACGATCACGGCGGAGCTGGCGCAGGATCTGGCGTCGCTCGGCGTGGCGCAGGTCACCGTGTCGGTCGATGGCGGCGATGCAGAGGCCTATACCGCGATGCGGGGCACCGAGCGGGCCCCCGCCTTGAACGCCGTCGCCCGTTTGCGAGAGTACGCCCGGCGTGGTCCGCACCGCATGTCCATCGGCGTGGCGTGCGTGGCCACGCGGCAGACGGTCGGGTCGCTGCCCGCGTTGATCGCGACGGCCCAGCGGCTCTCACTCGACTTCGTATCCATCAGCAATGTCGTGCCGCACACACGCGAGATGGCCGACGAGGCGCTGTTCACCTATGCGGGCCAGGTGTCCAACATGAGCCCGGATACCTGGCGTCCTCGCCTGACCGTCGGCCGCTTCGACCTCAACCACGTGACGAGACCGCTGCTGGATGCCTTGTTTCGACGGTTGCCCATCGTGCCGCCGCCGGCTCTGGACCCGGGCGAATGGTACAACCGGTGCCGATTCGCTCGCGATGGGGTCGTTGCGGTCTCGTGGGACGGGCGGGTGACGCCGTGCCTGTCGTTGCTGTACACCCACACCGAACACCTCGGGGGGCGCGACAAGACCGTGCGGTCCTTCGATGTCGGTCACGTGGAGCGCACGCCTCTCCGGGAGATCTGGGTGGACCCGCCGTTTCGGGCGCTCCGGGAGCGCCTGCGCGCGTTCGACATGTCGCCGTGCCTGGCGTGCGGCGGTTGCTTCATCTCGGAGACCAACGAAGGCGATTGTTTCGGCACGCCGTTCCCGGCGTGCAGCGAGTGTCTGTGGGCCCAGGGCATCGTGCTCTGCCCCTGACGGACCCGCGTTGCGGAGAGCGTTCCCCATGTCGACATACAAGAAACCCTCGGCGCGTTCAGGCCAGTCACCAACTCAAGAACCCGGCGCGCCGTCGAAGTTGTCGGCCCGACGCATCTGGCGAACGACCGTGCTGGTGCTGCTTGCGGCCACGGTCATCGTCGTCTTCGCGGTCAGGCCGCGCCGCGACCCGGCGTCCGCGGCTCCCGCGCCGGCGCCGATGGTCAGTCACGGGACGGCGGTTGTGGCCGGCGGCATCCCGCGCCTGGTCGATCTCGGCGCGGACAAGTGCATCCCGTGCAAGGCGATGGCTCCGATTCTGGTCGAGCTGCGCGCGGAATACGCCGGACGCCTGCAGGTGGACTTCATCGACGTGTGGAAGGACCCCAGAGCCGGCGATCCGTACAACATCTATGCCATCCCCACGCAGATCTTCTTTGGCGCGGACGGAAAGGAACTGGCGCGTCACGAGGGGTTCAACTCGAAGGCGGACATCCTCGCCACGTGGAAGCGGTTCGGCTACGATTTCAGTTCCCCCGGCTCGTCCGCGCCAAAGCGCTGAGCCACCCGATGGACACCCTGTTCACGACCCTGTCTCACGCCGTCGAGGGCGAGCCGGCCATCGCCCTGGCAGCGGCGTTCGCGTGGGGGTTGGCCAGCCTCCTGCTGAGTCCCTGCCATCTGGCCTCTATCCCGCTCGTGGTCGGCTTCGTGAATGGCCAGGGACAGGCGGCCCCTGCGCGCGGTGCGGCGATCGCCGGCCTGTTCTCACTCGGCCTGTTCACGACCATCGGCGTGATCGGAGGCGTGACCGCCGCCGCCGGCCACCTGATGGGTCAGGTCGGGGCCTGGGCCAACTATGCGGTGGCGGCCGTATTCTTCGTGGTCGGCCTGTCGCTGCTCGACGTGCTGCCTCTGGGATGGAGCGTGCCGGACTCGACGCGGTTTCGCGGACGCGGTCTTCTTGCGGCGTTCTCGCTCGGGTTGATCTTCGGCATAGCGCTGGGGCCGTGCACGTTCGCCTTCATGGCGCCAATGCTGGGCGTCACCTTCGCGGTCGCTGGCACACACGCCCTGTACGGCGTGCTGCTGATTGCCGTCTACGGCATGGGTCATTGTTCGGTCATCATCCTGGCCGGTGCGTCGACGAGTTGGGTTGGCCGCTACCTGCGGTGGACAAGCGCCTCGCGCGGCGCGACGTACTTGAGGTACGCCTCGGGGTTGCTGGTGCTGACGGGCGGTGTGTACTTGATCTATACGGCCTGAGGCCGAACGCTCTGCGGCGAGGAAGCGTGCCCGGTGTTCCTGGGCAAGGCCGGGCGCCTGCACTGGGGACTGCCGGATCCGGCTGGTGTCGGCGGGTCCGAGGCCGACCGGGCCGACTCGTTCCGGAAGACTCGCGACGAACTGAGACGACGACCCGCAACGCTGTTCGCTAGCCTCCCAGGCGAGGGCAGCACGCGTCAGGGCCTCGCTCCCACTGCAACGTCGTGTGCTGAATCCTGAACCGATCGTGCAGCGCCCTGCTCGCCTCGGCGATGATCGCGTCGTCGTCGCGAGCGTCCTGCTTGACGAGGTGCGCTGTGAGCGCCGTCTCCGTCGTGCTCATGGCCCAGATGTGCACGTCGTGGACGGCGGCCACGCCAGGCAAGCCCGCGAGATAGGCTTCGACCGCCGCCGGATCGATGCCCTCCGGCACCGCGTGCAGGGCCAGGTTAACTGATTCCCACAACAGCCCCCACGTGCTGCCCAGAATCACGGCGGCGATGAGCAGCGTCACCACCGGGTCGATCCACAGCCAGCCCGTGACGAGGATGGCCGGCGTCAGCGGTGATCCAGCCGTTGAGCTCGAGCCAGGCGGTGTCGATCGTGACGGTGCTGTCGACGCTTGCGAGGGTGAAGGTGGCCGTTGCCGTGTTGATGCCCACGCCGACAAGTGCGACCCACGCCACGATGCCACCGCCCACCTGGGCCGGCGAGCTGAAGCGCTGAACGGCCTCCCACGCAATGCCGCCCGTGACCACCAGCAGCACGATCGCGTTCACCAGCGCGGCCAGGATAGAAGAGCTGCGCCAGCCGTAGGTGCGGCGCGGCGAGCGCGGCCTCCGCGCCAGATAGCTCGCACCCCATGCCAACAGGAGGCCCAGGACATCGCTGAAGTTGTGCGCGGCGTCCGCCAGCAGGGCCGTTGACCCGGCGATGACGCCGAAGACGGCCTCAGTGATGACGAAGATGATGTTGAGCGCGACTCCGAGGGCAAAGGCGCCATCGTAGGCGGCGGAGCCGTGATCGTGGTCGGTGGCCATCATGGAACATCTTCAATACTAGCGCAGCCGCGACCACCCGCCACCGACGGGCCCTCGGGGCCGGAGAGCCGGCCGTCCTGACAGCCATCCGTCCCGGGCGACAACGACATCACGCGGCATGTGCCCCGTGCCGTATGATGTCGCTTGCCTGGGCCCGGCGCGAGGCGCACCGTGAGCCCAGCCAGGAGGGGCCACGTGACGGGGCTCCGGCGGACCCCAGTGAACCGGCTGCCACCAGCCGCAGCGAAGGGATCGGGACGACATGCGTACTGCACGACCATCGACGGGCCTCAATACTGCGCAGAGTTCTGGGCGATCCCGGGGGCGTCTAACGTCCAGATTAGTCGTGTCGACGGTCCTCGGCGTGTCGGTCCTTGCAGGGCCGGTCGTGTCGAGCACCTACGCGATGCCGCAGGACCGGCGCACGGTGTTGTCGCCGACCGAACACACCACCGACGATCCGCGCCGCATTCCGGCCAGGCGACCCGCCGGGCCCTCGCGCCAGCTCGTGCTCCGCGGCGGCCGCGTGTTCGACGCGGTCAGCGGGGATGTTCGTCCCGGTACCGTGGTCATCGAGGGCAACGTCATCAAGGCCGTGCTGCCGCCGGAGGTCGAACGCTGGCCAGCGGACGCACAGGTGATCGACGTCACGGGCAAGACCGTGATGCCCGGCCTTATCGACATGCACGTCCATCTCACCTATCCGGATCCCGGCACGCCCATCGACGAGCAGGCGAGTGAGGGCTCCGGCGTGCTGCGGGGCGAGCGCAATCTCAGGTACTACCTCGAGTCGGGCTTCACGTCCGTCCGCGACATGAACGGCGTCAGCAAGGCCCCCTACCTGCTCAGCGAGTGGAGCGCGGCCAACGACATCCCCGCGCCTCGTGTGTTCACGGCCGGGCACATCATTACCGGGACCGGCGGACATGCCACGGAGCGTCCCGTCACACCCAACCACGGACCGGAATACGCGTGGGAGGTGGACGGGGCCGACGCCTGGCGCGCCGCCGTGCGCAGGACGTTCAAGGAAGGCGCGAGCGTCATCAAGATCGCCAGCCACTTTTCCCCGGCGGAAGTGGCGGCGGCGGTCGAGGAAGCCCACCTGCTCGGGCTGAAGGTCGCCTGCGACTGCGAGACCATCTACACGCCGATGGCCGTCCAGGCCGGTGTCGATACCATCGAGCACCCGCTGCCCCGCACCGACGAGACGATCGCGCTGATGGCCAGGCACAAGACGGGCGCCATCCCGACGCTGCAGGTCTATCAGAACCTCTTCGATTCATCGGGCGCCTATTACGGATCGACCTCGCGGCGGTTCTCGATGACGAGCCAGTCGAACTTCGACATCTTCAAGAAGATGAAGGCCGCCGGGATTACGATGGGCGTCGGCACGGACACGATCGGCGGGGCCCACCGTCTGATTCCCAACGTGTACATCGCCGAACTCAAGTGGTTCGTCAAGGGCGGCTATTCCATTCCGGATGCACTCAAGGCCGCGACCATCACGAACGCGATGCTGCTCGACATGGCCGACAAGCTGGGGAGCCTGGAAGCGGGCAAGCTCGCAGACGTGATCGTCGTGGATGGGAAACCCGATCTGAACCTCGACGATCTCCAGCGGATCGACCTGGTCGTGAAGGACGGGCTCGTGCTGATCAAGGGAGGCCAGCTCGTGACGCCGCGCCACGTGCCCGAGCCGCTCCGCAAACCCGCACCGCCCCAGGACGTGCGCTGAGCCGATGAATCCTTCGTCCGTTCATCCATGAGGTGGTGCATGCGAACGACGTGTCGACGTGGGCCGGTTGTCCGGATGTCAGTGCTCGCCGCGATTGGTGCGGCAACGGTCGTGTCGCTCAGCGCGCAGCGCCCCGCCGCGCCGGCGCCCGCGTACAGTCCCTCTCCCGCCGATCGGCAGAACCGCGTCGAGGCAAAGAACGGTGTCGTGACCTCCGCCAACGGCCTCGCGAGTGAGGCGGGCCTGGAGATACTGCGCGCCGGGGGGAACGCGGTGGATGCGGTGGTGGCGACGGCGTTCGCCATTGGCGTCGTCGAGCCCCAGATGTCGGGACTCGGTGGCAGCGGCGCCGCGGTCGTGTGGATGAAGAAGGAAGGTACGCCCGCGTACCTGGACTTCTATGCGGCACAGCCGGCAGATTCCTGGCAGGGACACACCGAACCGGCACCAGCCCCGGCACCAGCGCAGGCGTCTGGGCAGGCACGCGCGCCCGAACAGGCGCCGGGCCAGGAGCAGATGGGCATGCCGGGCCGCCGACCAGAGCCCGGCGACCTGCGCGTCGTTGGAATCCCCGGCAACGTGGCGGGCCTGCTGACCCTGCACGAGAAATTCGGCAAGCTCCCGCGTGAGCGGGTCATGGCCCCGGCGATCCGTCTGGCCGAAGAAGGATTCCCGGTGGGGCAGGTCCTCGCAGAATTCATCGGCAGCGGCGGGGACAAGATGAAGCCGTTCCCGAAGGCCCGCTCGCTCTACTTCCCGGAGGGCAAGCCACTGGGCCCGGGCGCGACGGTCCGCAATCCCGAACTGGCCGAGTCATTGCGGCGTGTCGCTCGCGACGGGAAACGCGGCTTCTACGAGGGCCCGACCGCACAGGAATTGATCGCCACGCTGAACGCCGGGAAGCACCCTGCAACGGTCGCGGATCTCGGCAACTTCCAGCCGCAGTGGAAACGGCCGCTGTGCACCGACTATCGCGGCCGCGCCGTGCTCTCAGCACCGCCGCCCGAGAACGGCCTGCAGGTCCTTCACACGCTCGAGCTTCTGGAGCCGTTCGATCTGAAGGCCCTGGGGACGCCCAACCGCTCAGCCGAGGCGTTCGACGTACTCGCATCGGCGCTGCGTGTGGGGCAAGCCGATGCACGGGGCAACGGCGACCCGAACTGGGTCCCGGTCCCGGCGCGCGGCATCTCGTCGGCGGCGTTCGCGGCGGAACGTCGATCGCTCGTCGGTGCACACAAGGCGACTGACGCCATCGAGCCGGCCAATGCGGTGCCGTTCGATCAGGCGCCCTCTCCCGGCGAGTGTCGCCTCTACGATCCCTATGGCGCCGCGCCGGCGATTCCTGGCGGAACACCCGCGCCATGGCCAACGTCGCCCGACGTCGTCGGCGAGCGCCTCGACGAACCGGGTGGCGAGACGACGCACATGTCGGTCGTCGACAAGGACGGGAACGCCGTCGCACTCACACAAACCAACAGCAGCGTCTGGGGCAGCGGCGGCTTCGTCGGGGGGTATTTCCTGAACGACTCGGGATTCCGCTTCACGGACGCGACCATCAATGCCCCGTCGAAGAGCCGGTGGAGAATCCGGACCACGACGATCGCCCCGACCATCGTGCTCCAGGGCGGCAACGTGCAGATGGTCGTCGGAGCCCCAGGGGGCGGACGGATCCCGACCGAAATCGTCCAGGTGATGGTCTACACGCTGGACTACGGCATGGACCCGCTCGACGCCGTCAAGATGCCCCGGATGTACGCGTCCGCGCAGGGAGTCCGCGTGCAGCTCGAACACGGCTTCACCCCCGACCTGCTGCGTGACATCCGCGCGATGGGCTACGATCCGGTGCCGCCTTCTCCTGAGTACGCGCGTCTCTACATGATCGTGCGCCGCGGGGATTCGTGGATTGGAGTGGCCGACACGCGCCACGACGGCCAGCCGCGAGGGTACTAGGCGCGGTCAGCGGGCGGACGGGGCGTTGAGGCGTCTGGTCAGCGGATGCCGTACTGGGCAAGCAGCGATGTGACCGGTCCGGCGTTGCGAATGGGCTTGAAGGCCACCGACGTGGCGACCATCGTGGCGCACGACGGGTCCAGGTCGAAGGCGCGTTTGAGGTGCGTCGTCGCCCGCGCGATGTCGCCGCCTCCCCCGTACGCTTCGGCGACAATCAACTCGGCTCGCGCGCTCTGGTCGAGTTGCATCACGGATTCGAGATCGCGAATCGCGTCCTCGGCGCGGCCGATCTTGAGTTCGAGCAGCCCCAGGTACACGAGTGCTCCCGCCGGCGCGATCTTGGGGTTGCCGCGCAGGGGCGCAATGTCCTCCGTCGCGCCGGCGATGTCGCCCGCCAGCAGGCGACACGCACCGCGTTCGGCCAGCATCGGTGTTCCGTCCGGGAACGCCTTGATCATTCCGTTCATGAGATCGACGCAGTCGGCGTACCGCCCCATCCGCCTCAGGTTGTGGGCGCGGTTGCTGGCCGCGGTGACCAGGTTCGGTTTGAGCTCCATGGCCCGGCGGTAGTAGGTTTCGGCCAACTCGGGGTTCTGGTCTCGATTGCAGGCATACACGTAGGCGCTGTAGCTGTCGCCCAGAAGGCCGAGCGCTTCAGCCGCGCGGGGATCCAGTTCGATGGCCCGTTGCGCCTCCGCCCGCCAGCGCTTGACGTCGCCCCTGGCGCGGGCAGCCAGCGAGATCGCGATGTGGGTTTCTGCGACTCCCGGGGCCAGCGTGGCGGCGCGCGCCGCGGCTTCAGTGGCGCGGTCACTCGCGGCTTTTCCACCCGCCCACATCGGCTGCGAAAGCCGACCGTAGGTCTTGGCCAGCGAGGCCCACGCGGCCCCGTAGTTCGGATCGTGCGACACGGCATGCTCGAGCGCGATCGCCGCGTCCCGGTACTGCCGGGATGCGTACAGGGCATTTCCCTCGGCGAAGGCCGAGTAGGCCTCAGGGTTCTTGGTATCGTCGTGCTGGCTGGTCCGACTCGACCCGAATGGACGCAGCGTCAGCACCGTGGCGACGACGACCCCTATCGCGAGGAGGGCGCCGGCCAGCCAGCGCCACAGGCGGGTTCGCGGCGCCGGAGCCGCGACTGTCGGATCGGAGTCGCCGGTGTGGGGGCCTCGCTTCGCTATCCATGCGTCGAGCTCGATGGTGAACGCGTAGGCGGTCGATCGCTGCTTGTGTTCCAGCCGATGAATGGGGAGGTGTTCGCTGAGCTCCCAGCGCTGCACGGTCCTGATGTCGCGGCCGAGGTGGGCGGCGATAGCCTTCCACCCGTCCAGGCGGTCGCCAAGGCGGCTGTCGGGCGGCTCATGGATCGTGCTAACGTGTGCCGGCGTGGCGGGGTCGGACGTCATCGGAGTGTTCGTATTCTACCCCCAACCGTCAGTCCGGCCGAACGCGTCAGCGATGACGACATCAGACGGCATGAGCCCCGTGCCGCGTGATGTCGCTTGCCGTCGCCCCGGGTCAGGTGCACCGTAGGCTCAGCAAGAACCTCGGGCACTGCACGAGGGCCTCCGCAAAGGAGACGGACGCTGCGGTCGCGAACCACGAAGGTGGCGGCAGTCACGAGCAGGCGGAAGCGGTGCAGGCTGAGCGCTGAGGGATGCTGATTGAGGGAGGAACCGTAATGCGCATGCGCACTCTGATCGTTTGGACGGCCCTTCTGGCCGTGGCCGTGTCGGTCCCCTGGGCCGTACAGGCGCAAACTACAGACCGGGCGGGCATCGAAGGCAAGGTGGTCGACCAGGGCGGTGGCGTGCTGCCTGGAGTGACCGTGACCATCACGAGCACGGCGCTGCAGGGCGGCGCACGCTCCACGGTGTCCGAAGGCGACGGCGCCTACCGTTTTGCCGCGCTGCCAGCGGGCACCTACCAGGTCACCTTCGAACTCGCGGGGTTCGCGACCGTCAAGCGTGAGGTGCGTCTGGATACCGGTTTCGTGGCGACCGTCAACGAGGCCATGAAAGTGGGAGCGGTCACCGAGTCGCTGACGGTCACGGCAGAGTCGCCTGTCGTTGATATCCGTACGACGGCCGTCAGCACGAACCTGGGCAAGGAAGCGCTTGAACAACTGCCGACGTCGCGGAGCATGTGGCAGGTGATGAACCTCGCGCCGGGCCTCCGGGTGACGGGCGCGGACGTCGGTGGCACGGGGGCCGGCACGCAGCAGAACTACTCCAACTACGGGACATCGACCGGAGGGAACAAACCG
>JAPKZP010000640.1 GCA_026393735.1 Acidobacteriota bacterium | reverse complement strand
GAGGCCGGGCGTGCGCAAGCGACGGACCAGCCGACGCTCTTCCGGCGTGAAGACTGACAGAGGCGGGGGCAGTTCGGCCATGCTCGGGACCCGGCGCTCAATTCCACACAGGGCTGATGCCCTGTGCCACGACAGCTGCTGCCGCCACCCGTTCTTGTACGACGGCCAAGTTCCGGCGTGCGGCGTTCCGGCTTGGATCGTGGAGCAGGACTTCAGTCCTGCTCGGCGACCGGGCGCAACCGCTCGGCGCAGAACATGTTGAACAGCCGCAAGGCACGGTCGGCAGAACGGAAGGTCGGGATGCCATGGGCCAGGAGCGAACGCGCCATGGGGTCGTAGAGCGCCCCGGCGTCCACCACGACGATCCACGGCTTCCCGCCATCGCGCCGCAACTCGGTCAACCGCCCCACGATCGCGCCTGGCGCGGTAAAGTCCTCGCGGTGCCCCGGCCCGGCAGCCAGCGTGTTCAAGGCGGCGGTCAACGGCACGATGCCGACGACGACCGCATCGACGCCAGGAGCGTCGATCAGCGCTGCCACGACCTCGGCGTACGCCGCATCGTCGGCCATGGGGGTCAGGTCGATGGGATTGTGAACGTCCACGACCTGGTCGATCCGGCTCCGCACGAACACCTCGTGAAGGCCGCGTTCGGTCTCTTCGTCGAAGTCCGGCAGCGAGAACCGTCCGAGGTTGTCCGCGATCGCCACGCACTCGAAACCCGCGTTCGACACGGCCGCCAGGCGCCACCCGGTCACGGCGCGCGACCCCAGCTGCGAGAACAGGACCACGAGATCGTCGAAGTCCTCGAGTGACGCCGACAGCACGCCGCCGGTGCTGGCGCAGAGCCCGCGCATGACGGCGTAGTCGCCGGCGATCGAGGCCGTGTGGCTCGCCGACGCCTTCGCGCCGGCTGGTGTGCGGCCCGCACGATACAGGACGACGGTGCGGCCCGATCGGGTGATCTCACGGGCGGCCTCGAAGAAACGCAGCCCGTCGAGGGGCCGGAATCCCTCGACGTACACGGCAAACACGTCGATGTCCGGATCATCCTTCAGGTACGTGAGGTAATCACCCACCGTGAGGTCCATCTGATTGCCGAGCGTCACCGAGTACTTCGGGTTGAGTACGCCCAGCTTGCTGGCCTTGGCGACCGCGAACGCCCCGCTCTGGGAGATGATGGCCAGGCGCGACGGCGGGCCCGCAGGCACGGGCAGCTTGTACTCCGGAATGAACGTGGTGTCGTACCGGCCTGGCAGGGACCGGATGCCGAGGCAGTTGCCGCCGTTGATGACGGGGCCGCCCCACGACCCACGGCGGGATCGTGCGAGCGCGTCCCGCATGCGCGTCACGATGGCATCACTGCCGGCCTTCTCCTCGAGGCCGCCCGGAATGAGCACCACGCTCTCGGCTTTCTCCCGCTCGATGATCTCGACGATCGCCCGGGACGCTTGCGTGGCGTCGATGCACAGCACGAACAAATCGACGCGCCCGGGCACGGACGCGATGTCCGGCACGCACCGGCAGCCCTCGATCTGGTCGCTGTCGGCCTTCACGATGACGATGCGCTCTCGCGGAAAGCCCTCCCGGACGAGGTTGTTCACGATGATGTGACCGGGATTCATCCGCTCGGACACGCCCATGATGGCTGCGGTCCGTGGCTCCAGCAGATGCTTCAGCTTCGCCACGGGACGCGGCGCGGGCTGGGCCGTATCCGCCGGGCGCAGCTTCACCAGGATGTCGAGCGCGACGACGCGGCCGTCCTGCGCGATGACGAACGGATTCACTTCGCATTCGCCGATCTCGGGACCGAAGGTCCGACCGAACTCGAGAAACACCGACGCCAGGCGGACGATGGCGGCCGTGGCGATCTTCGGGGGCTGGCCGCGGGGCGGCTGCGTGACCAGTTGCACGACCGCCACGTCGTGCAGCGCGGCTTCGATCGTCGTGTTGTCGGCCCACGCCGGCGACAGGATCGCGACGTCGCTGCCGGCCCGGAAGCGCTTCGCGAGGAACTCGGTGTAGATGCCTCCGGCGCCCACCGTCACGACGGGCCCCACATCGTCGGCCCACCGCAGGCCGACGAGGATCTCGTGGCCGAGCGCCGGCGAGTAGGGAACGAACTCGTTGATCGTGTAACCGACCACGCCCCGGGGGCCGAGGCGCGCCTGCATGTCGGCAATCGCCGCACGCACGATGCCGACCGACGTCTCGACCACGGCGACACCGCCGACGTCGCTCTTGTGGAGGATCTGCGGCGAGATCACCTTGACGACCACACGCGCGCCGGAAAACGGCGCCAGGACCTCCGAGGTGACCGCGTCCGCGTCAGGGACGACGACGTGCGCGGGAGCCGGCAGGCCCAGGGCCTCGAGCAGCGCCAGTCCTTCGGTTTCGAGGAGCACGTTGCGGCCGTCGCGCCGCACGCGCTCGATCAACGCCGCAATCGCCGGGATGTTCATGCCAGGTCCGCTCAGGAGGCGGCCGCGGCGGACCGGCCCGCGTGGAGCGCCTTCACGTTGATGTCGACGACCCGCTCGCCCTTCGGCGCGAACAAGGTCCTGACGAAGTGCTCAATCGTCGCGAATGGCACCGGCAGCAGGTGCGCAGCGGCGCCGACCATCACCATGTTGGTGGCCCGCGCCGATCCAGCCTGCCGGGCCAGCTTCTCGGCGTCGATCATGATCGCATGGGGGAGGCGCCTGACCTGATCGAGGATGCTCTCGATCGGCGGGTAGTCGTCGATGTTCGTCACCGGGTTGGTCGCCGTGATCACCGTGCCGTCGGCCGCGAGATATTCGAGGTACCGCAGGCTTTCGACCGGCTCCATGCTGAGGATGAGCGCCGCGGTGCCGCGCGGGATCAGGTCGCTGGCGATTGGCTTGTCCGAGATGCGCAGGTTGGCGAGCACCGCTCCGCCCCGCTGCGACATGCCGTGGACCTCGGACTGCTTGACCGCCAGGCCTTCCTGCATCGCGCTCGACGCGATGATGGCCGACACGGACAGCACGCCCTGGCCCCCCACGCCCGACAGGATGATGTCGCACTTCATGACTGCGTCTCCTCAGGCCGAGGCGGCCGTCTTCTCCTGCTTGCCGCGCTTGACGGTCTCGATGCACTCGCGCACCGCGATGATGACCGACAACCCGCGGTGGTTCACCTCTCGCCGCAGGATCTCGGTGTTCTCCGCCATCCGGCGCGGGTGCGCCTCGAGCACGTGCAGGTGGTCCGGCGCCACGCCGAGACCGCGGACGACACCTTCGAGATCGGACGACCGCCGGATGGTGGGCTGTCCCCCCGTCATCGCCACGGTCTTGTTGTCGAGGATGAGCAGCGTCATCGGCGTGTCCGACGCGACCGCGTCCAGCAGCGGCGTCACGCCGGAGTGCAGGAACGTGCTGTCGCCAATTACGGCCACGACCGGATGGAAGCCCGCGTCCGAGGCGCCCTTCGCCATTCCCACGGAGGCCCCCATGCAGACACAGGTCTCGATCGCGTTGTACGGCGGAAGCGCTCCAAGCGTGTAGCACCCGATGTCGGACGTCACGATCGCATCGGTGAACGACGCGAGCACGGACAGGATCGACTGAAAGCTGTCGCCATGAGGGCAGCCCGCGCACAGTTGCGGCGGCCGGCCCGGCAGGTGCAGACCCTCGAGCGACACGCCGGCACGCACCGGCAGGCCGAGTGCGGCCCGCACAAGGTCGGGGTTCAACTCGCCGTCCTCGGGCACCTCGCCCGACTCGCGCCCCAGGATCGCCACCGCCGGCGGCACGATACCGCGTAGCGCACGCTCGACGAACGGATACCCCTCCTCGAGCACGAGCACGCGCGTCAGCCCGCCGACGAACGTCCGGATGGCATCGGCCGGAAACGGATACGCGCCGACGTGCAGGTGGGCCGGCGGCGTGGGCAGATCCTCGAGATTCTCGAAGAAGTAGTTCCGTGCGAGGCCGGTGGTGATGACGCCGAGTCCGCGGCTGTCGTTCGCCGTCACGGTGTTGTACGGTGACGCCGCGGTGTACCGCCGGATGTCAGGCTGTCTGTCGAGCAGCGATCGCCACTGGCGCCGGGCGTTCGCAGGCAGCAGGATCCACGTCATCTTGTCCGCCGTCTTGTGCCGGGGATTCTCGGGGCGCGCGTCCCGGACGGTGACAATGCCACGGCTGTGGGCGAGCCGGGTCACCAGGCGGACGACAACCGGGATGGTGAACCGCTCGGAGACGTCGAAGGCCTCGCGCGTCATCTCGTACGCTTCCTGGTGCGACGCCGGCTCGAAGCAGATCACGCGCGCGAAGTCGGCGAAGTAGCGGGTGTCCTGCTCGTTCTGGGAACTGTGCATCCCCGGGTCGTCGGCCACCGCCACCACGAGGCCTCCGTTGATCGCCAGGAGCGCGGAGTTCATGAAGGGATCGGCCGCCACGTTCAGCCCGACGTGCTTCATCGCCACCATGGTGCGCCTGCCGGCAAAGGACACCCCGAGGGCGGCTTCATAGGCCGTCTTCTCGTTCGCGCACCACTGGGCCCGTGGACCGCCGTGCTGCTGCTGGTGCCGCACCAGGTATTCCAGGATCTCGGTGGACGGCGTACCCGGGTAGGCGTACGCCGCCGTCAACCCGGCGTGCACGGCCCCCAGGGCCACAGCTTCGTCACCAAGCAACACCATCTCGCTCATGGGATACTCCACTCCGCAGACATCATCGGGGGGCGAGGACTGGACGACTCGCTCCTGCTGCGCACCGCGGGAACGAGTGCCACGTGACAGGCAGGAGAACGATCGAGCCCTACTTGACGGTGTCCAGCAGGTCCTTCATGGCACCGTCAGGTGTCCACGCATTCCCATTGTATGTTTTCACAAGCTTCCCGTCGGGATCCACCAGGACCGTCCGCAGGTTGTGCGTGATGTTCTCGCCGCCGGACCCCTCGCGCACCACGCGCAGGCCGAGCGCTGCGCCAAATGCGTCCACGGTCTCGCGCGGGGCCGTGACCAACCGCCAGAGCGCCGGCATGGCCCCCAGCGACTGAGCCTTGGCCTTCAGGACGGCCGGCGTGTCGTACGCCGGGTCGAAGGAAATCGACAGGAGGCGAAGGCGATGGGCGAGCGACGGCAAACCGCTGATGGCCTTCTGCAGGGCCGCGAAATGCGCGTTCATGCGCGGACAGTAGTCGGGCAACGGGCAGCGTGTGTAGATGAAGGTGAGCAACACGTAGGTGCCGCGGTAGGCGGACATCCGCAGCGGCTTGCCGGCGTCGTCCGAGAACACCACATCGGGGACCGCGTCGCCCGGCTGGAGCAGTGCGACCGGCGCCGGCGGGGGAGGCGTCCGTTCGGCCAGCGGGACGGTGCCGGTCTTCCTGATCGACGTGAGATAGGAATCCTCGTCGGTCACGACCAGCGTCGCCGTGATGCGATCGCCGGCTTGCAGCCCCTTCAGCAGGGACGACTCCCTGATGTTGAAGTCCATCGTCATCGCGGGCATGAAGCCCTTCACGTCCTCGTGCTTGACGGTGACGGTGGACTGGTCCGGCTTGATCGTCAGAATCTCGCCGGTCAGCGGGAACTGGCGGACGTGCGCAGGCCGTGGACCGCCGCAGGCCGTCAGGACCGCGCAGCACGCGAACACCATGAGACGACTCAGGCCGCGCATCATGCCTCCACTCTAGCGCGGATCGGGACGGGTGGCGATCAGGCGGAGCGCTTCAGCAAGGAATCCACGTGCGCCGCGAAGAAGTCCACGATCTGCTGTTCGGCCCAGTATCCGTCGTACCCGTCCCGGGCATCCTCGACAAATCCGCAGTGCCCGCCGTGTCGCGTGATGCGGAGGGTGATGAACGGGTTGCCGGTCACGGCCGGATCGTGAAACGGTTCGACCGGGATGAAGGGATCATCCTCGGCGGTGATGACGAGCGCGGGCACGCGGACGCGATCGACGACTCGCGCGGCCGCCATCTGGTAGTAGTAGTCAGCGGCGTCCGTGAAGCCGTGGTGTGGCGCCGTGAACCGATCGTCGAATGAGCGGACGCTCCACAGGCGGCTCAGGCCCGTGATGTCGTAGCGGCCGGGATACATGCGGGCCTTCTTGCGCATCCGCCGCCGCAGGCTGTGCATGAAGTGCCATTCGTACAGCCGGTTCTCGGGCCGCTCCATCGCCGTCATGCAGGAGCCGAGTTCGAGGGTCGGCGAGACGGCCGCCACCGCGCACAGCCAACGCGGCGGAGCATCACCGAGCATTCCCGCCATCCGGATCGCCAGGTTCCCGCCGAGTGAGTACCCCGACACCGCGATCGCCGGGAACCCGTCCTTCTCAGCGAGTTCCGTGCACACGGCGATGACATCCTTGGTCAGCCCCGAGTGGTAGAGGCCGGCGGACAGGTGTTCGGTGCCGCCGCAATTGCGCTGGTTCAGCCGGACCACGTTGAAGCCCCGCGGGAACGCCTTGTGCGCGATCCCGCCCATGTAATGGGCGTGGCTCGATCCCTCGAGGCCGTGGAGCGTCACGATGGTCGGATGCGCCTCGGGGTGCTCGTGCCAGTGACAGTGCGCGAGCACGCGAGTGCCCGGCTCGACGTCGAAGTAGCGCGGGACGGGAGCGGTCAGGCCGGGAAGCGACCGTCGTCGCGCCCACGCGTAGATCGTCATGCGATGGCCGCCGCGCAGCCATCTCGGGGGCGAAAACTCGTTCATCTCTTCCCAGTCTATCCCACGGACCGCGCCGGTTCGAGCCGGCGATGCCGTCCGCGGCCTTCTGGGGTAGACTGGCCCCCTCCAGGCCCCACAACCCGCCATCGGAGGGAGCGTCGATGATCGGATCCAGACGAGTTGCCACCATCGTGATGATCGGCAGCCTGAGTGCCGCGTTGGTCGCGGCGCCGCAGAGGGCCGCGAAGACGCCGCCGGTCGACCCGGCCGACGCCAGGCTGGCGACGCTGAAGCAGCAGGCCATGGCGGACATCGACGCCATGAAGGACGCCACGCAGCAGATGATCGACCAGGTCTACAGCTATGGAGAGCTTGGCTTCCAGGAAGTCGAGACGTCGAAGTACCTGACGGGCGTGCTGCGGAAGAATGGCTTCGCCATCGAGGAGGGCGTGGCGGGGATTCCGACGGCGTGGGTCGCGACGTGGGGATCGGGCAAGCCGGTGATCGCCCTCGGGTCGGACATCGACAGCCTGCCGCAGACCAGTCAGACGCCGGGCATTCCATGGCATCAGCCGCTCGTCGAGGGCGCGCCCGGGCACGG
>JAPKZP010000369.1 GCA_026393735.1 Acidobacteriota bacterium | reverse complement strand
CCGTACGTGGCGGCCAGCCGCTCCATGTAGGTGTTGCTCTCGCTCACCTTGCGCCAGGTCCTGCCCTTGTCGTCGGTCCGGTAGATCTCCGCGCCCTTGATCACCGAGGCCCGCGGCCGGCCGTAGGCATCGAGTTCCCCCGGCTTGGCCTGGCGCGCGATGTCGTAGTTGTCCACGAACGCGTAGACGACGCTGGGGTTCGAGCGCGAGACGTCGAGGCCGATGCGCCCGCGAAACGCCGGCGCCGGCAGCCCGTCGTTGACGGGCGTCCAGGTGGCGCCGGCATCCGTGCTCTTGTAGATACCGCTGCCGCCGTAATCGGCGTCGTTGCGCGGGTCGTTCCACTTCCGCCGGAGGCGCTGCCACGTCGATGCGTACAGCACGCTCGGATCGGACGGATCCATCACCAGGTCGATGGCGCCCGTGCGCGCGCCCACGTAAAGCGTCTTCAGCCACGTCTTGCCGCCGTCGATGGTCTTGTAGACGCCGCGGTCCTCGTTGTCGGTCCACTCGTGGCCGGATGCCGCGACGTACGCGATGTCGGGATTCGCCGGGTGCACGACAATGCGCGCGATCGTCTGGGTGCCGGCGAGCCCCAGGTGGGCCCACGTCGTCCCGCCGTCGATGGACCGGTAGACACCGGCGCCCGCGTTCGAACTCCGGAAGATGTTGGCCTCGCCCGTGCCGAGCCAGATGACGTCCTGATTGGACGGCGCGATGGTGATGTCACCGATGGAGGCCGTGGCGGCCTGCTCGAACACCGGCTCCCACGTCACGCCCTCGTTCACGGTCTTCCACACACCGCCGGTCGCGGTGCCGACGAAGATCGTGTACGTCTTCCCCCGCGGCGTGGCCACCGCCACGTCGGTCACGCGGCCGCTGATGTTCGTCGGCCCGAGAAACTGCCACTTCAGATCCCTGAACGGCGAGGCGGCCTTCATGGCCACGTGCTGGTCGAACCATTTCACGCGAAGCGCCGGATCCGTGGACGTCGTCCCCGCCGGCACCGCCGGCGCCTGGCCGACGAGCGACGGCACCAGCGCGGCCACGACCATCACCACACACGCGGTCACGACCGCTCGTGCGGAACGAGACACTCTGGACATCTGCGACCTCCACCGGAGCGCGCGCCGGTTACATGACGCTAGAGACTGTTCTGGCAGCCGGGTTTGCAGCGGCACGCGATCCCGGCGGTGCCGCCCGTGTAGTAGCGGTACGAGAGTTCTTCGCCCGCCTTGATGTTGCGGGCGGCACAGATCCAGATCGTGTCGCCCACGACCCGCGTGTAGCAGTTGGGCTCGCAGTCGTGGTTGATGAAGCGAGCGACGTTGCCGCCGATCTCGGCGTCGCGCACCCAGCGCCCGTTGATGGCAAACAGCCAGATATGGCCGCGGGCCTGGTGCGCCGCCTCGCGAGCGCGGCTCGCACGCGCCGGGATCTTCTCGCCGGCGTAGTGCACGATCCTCGTGTTCTTCGTGATGGAGTCGAGCGCGAACACGCCCCAGCCGTGAAGGGCCGACCGGCGGCGCACAATACGGGGATACGACCGAGTCTTCATCCGTTCTAAGATACATCGGGTATGCGCCCTCGTGTCACGTGGATCCGTCAGACGGAGCGACTCATGTTCAGCAGGCTCTTCTCGCGCACGGCGCTCGCCGTGGTCATCGTCGCGGGCGCAGCGCAGATGTACCGGCCCGCGCAGGTCAACCCGGCCGTTGATCCGGCCCAGGCGATCGACGCCGGCGGGAACGTGCCCGCCGACGTGATGGCGACCTTCAAGCGCAGTTGCTACAACTGCCATTCGAACACCACTGTCTGGCCGTGGTACGGCAAGGTCGCGCCTGTGTCGTGGGGCGTCGCGGACGATGTGAGCGAAGGGCGGTCGAAGGTCAACTTCTCGGCCTGGGGCACGTACCCGGGCCGCACGAAGGTGCGGAAGCTCGAAGACATTTGCGACGAGGTGAAGACCGGCGGGATGCCCCTCACGATCTACCGGTTCATTCACCCTGACGCGCGACTGTCCGAGTCCGACGTGAGTGCCGTGTGCGGCTGGACCGCGGGAGAGACCGCGCGCATTGAACAGGAGGCCAGATTGGCAACCATGCCTGCGTTCGCGCCGTGGGTCAGCCGCGGCGGGCTCGTCTTCGTCTCGGGTATCTCCGCGGCTGATCCGGCGGCGGCGGTCGATGTGACCGGCCAGGCGAACGACGTGCTCGACGAACTCTCCCGCCGGCTCGCCTCTGCAGGATCGAGCCTGGACCGCGTCGTGTCGACGAGCGTGTACCTGACGCAGGCCGAGGACTTCGCCGCCATGAACGCGGTGTGGGCGGCGCGCTGGCCGAAGGCCCCGCCGACGCGGACGACCGTGGTCGTCGGCCTGCCCCGGCCTGGCGCGCGCATCCAGGTGTCCGCGATTGCGGCCGCTGGAACGACGACGCGCGACATCCTGCTGCCCGCGGGATGGCCGGCCTCGACGAGCCCCTACAGCTACGCGATTCGCGCCGGCGACACGGTGCTCCTGTCCGGTCTCGTGCCGCGCCGGGGCGTGGACAACACGACGGTCCAAGGCGACATCACGGTTCAGACCCGCGCGGTGCTCGAGAACGCCAAGGCCATCCTGGCCGCCGCCGGCCTGCGCGTGGCCGACGTCGTCAGTTCGCGGGTGTTCGTCACCGACGTCGCCAACTTCGAGGCGATGAACGCGGCCTACCGCGCGTACTTCCCGACGGCGCCGCCTGCGCGCGCCACCGTGAAGGCCGCGCTGACCAACAAGGACTATCTCGTCGAAATCACGCTGACCGCCGTCAAGGGCGGCACGCGAACGGCGCTCGTCACGCCGAACGCCGATGGCACGCCCGGCAAACCCAATCCGAACCTGAGCTCAGCCGTCGTGGTTGGGCCGCGGATGTTCCTCTCGGGTATGCTGGGAATGGTGCCGGGCAGCGCGGGCGACGCCGCGGCTCAGACCAATGAAACGCTGAACCGCCTGGATCGTACGCTGAACGCGGGCGGGTTCTCGTGGCCGGCCGTCGTGGACTCGACGGTCTACGTCACGGACGTGTCGGCAGCGCCGGCGGCGCTGGATGCGATGAAAGCGAGGCTTGGCGGCCAGCTGCCGGTCGGCACGCTGGTCGTCGCGGGCCTTGTGGCGCCCGAGGGGCGCGTCGAGATCATGCTGACGGCGGCGAAGCCCGAACGGTAAGGAAGGACGCTCATGGCTGGAACGTGCTCGTTCGACGTGACCTCCACGGTCGATCTGCAGGAAGTGGACAACGCGCTCAACCAGGCGCGCAAGGAAGTCGTCCAGCGCTACGATTTCAAGGGATCGAAGGCCGACATCGAATTCAGCCGGCAGGAGAACACGATCACGCTCGTCGCCGACGACGAGTTCAAGATGCAGGCGTTGTGGGAGATCGTGCAGGGCCGCATGGTGAAGCGGCAGGTGCCGGTGAAGAACCTCACGCTCGGAGAGATCACGCGGGGCGCCAACGACACTGTCAGGCGCGTGATCACGCTGCAGCAGGGTATTTCGAGCGACGCCAGCCGGGCCATCGTGAAGTTCATCAAGGACCGGAAGCTGAAGAAGGTGCAGGCCGCGATCCAGGCGGATCAGCTGCGCATTTCGTCGCCCTCCAGGGACGAGTTGCAGGGCGTGATGCAGTTGCTGCGCGAACAGGATTTCGGGATTGCCCTGCAGTTCGGCAACTACCGCGAATCGTGATGACGGCCGGACGATCACTGCTCGGCCTCGGTGTGCTGACCGGGCTGGCCCTGGCCCTGTCAGCCCTGGGCCTCGGCATGGGCGTGTTCGCGACCGCGGCCGTCCTCGCATTCATCCCGGTGCCCGTCTACCTCGCCATCGCGCTGTGGATCGACCGCTTCGAGCCCGAACCGCGCGCGATGCTCGCCACCGCGTTTCTCTGGGGTGCGTCGGTCGCCGTGCTCCTGTCGGGGTTCGTGAACGGCGTGATGGACGAGGCCATCGGCGAATACGGCAGTTCGGTGGTCACCGCACCCCTGGCCGAGGAACTGCTGAAGGCGTTCATCCTCTTCCGCTTCTATCGGAAGCGGAAGGACGAGTTCGACGGCGTCATCGATGGGCTTGTCTACGCGGCGATGGTGGGCCTGGGATTCGCCTTCGCGGAGAACGTCGACTACTACGGACGGGCCCTCGCGAAGGAGGGGGCGTCGGGCCTCGCGGTCACCTTCACGCTGCGCGCGGTGATGGCGCCGTTTTCACACCCGCTGTT
>JAPKZP010000269.1 GCA_026393735.1 Acidobacteriota bacterium | reverse complement strand
TCCCGCGGCGCGTTGCTGCCGTCCTCGGCGTGCTCATCGCCTGCTCGTTCGCGATCGAGCTCCTCGCCGACTACCGGGGGCCGCGTTGGCCGGTGTACGTCTTCAAACCCCTCACAACCGGCCTTATCGTGCTGATCGCAGCCGCGACGCCTGGCGCGTGCGGGCCACGTTACCGCTGGACGACCGCGACCGGGTTGGTCTGCTCGCTGGTCGGCGACGTGTTCCTGATGCTGCCCGGCGACCGGTTCCTGCCCGGCCTTGCCGCGTTCCTCGTCGCCCATTTCTGCTTCATTGCGGCGTTTGTCGGTGCCGGCGGTCTGAACGCCTCCCCCAGATTCACGGCCTGGTACGGCAGCTGCTATCTCGCGCTCATTACCGTCCTCCGGCCGCACCTGAACCCAACGCTATGGGTCGCGGTCGCCATCTACGGACTCGCCCTGAGCATCATGGGTTGGCAGGCGGCCGAGCGATGGTGGGCGCTGCGGACGGCTGCCACAGCAAGCGCCGCGCTCGGCGGAGCGCTGTTCGTGATTTCCGATTCCGTGCTGGCCATGAACCGGTTCGTGGCTCCGTTCCGGCCGGCCCGGTTCGTCATCATGACGACCTACGTCGCCGCCATCTGGCTCATTGCCCGATCGGTGGCGGGGCGCGCGGCCGTGCGGGATCCCGGTTCCACCCCTAACTTGTTGTCCTGAAAGCCGCCATGTTAGGATCTGCAGGCACTTTTCTATCGTTTTTCCCACGCATCACTGCTGGAGCTGCAACATGTCAGGCCATTCAAAGTGGCACACGATCAAGCACAAGAAGGGCGCCGCTGACGCCAAGCGCGGTCGTGTGTTCACCCGCATCATCAAGGAACTGACCGTCGCCGCGCGCAATGGCGGGGGCGACCCGGACACCAATCCGCGCCTCCGCACGGTCATCGCCGATGCCAAGCAGGTCAACATGCCTGCCGACAACATCAAGCGGGCGATCCGGCGGGGCACCGGCGAGGAACCCGGCGTCCAGTACGAGGAAATCACCTACGAGGGGTACGGCCCGGGGGGCGCGGCGCTGCTGATCGAGGCGATGACCGACAACAAGAACCGGACGGTGGGCGAAATCCGCCACATGCTGGGCAAGTATGGCGGCAACCTCGGCGAGACGAACAGCGTGCGCCGCATGTTCGAGAAGAGGGGCTACATCGTCATCGAGAAGTCGAAAGCCGCCGAGGACACGCTGATGGCGGCGGTCCTTGATGCCGGCGCCGACGATCTCGTGGACGACGCGGAGAACTGGGAAGTGCTCAGCTCGCCGGACGTGTTTCCGGCCGTGAAAGAGGCAATCGAGAAGCTCGGGATCGCGACGGAATCCGCGCAGATCTCGATGCTGCCGACCCTCTACGTGTCGCTCGAGGGCCGGAGCGCCCAGAGCATGCTGAAGCTCCTGGACCTGCTCGAGGATCACGACGACGTGCAGCACGTGTGGTCGAACGCTGACATCGACGAGAAGGAGCTCGAGGCCTTCGCGTGAAGGTGTTCGGTGTCGATCCCGGCTCCGATCGCACCGGCTATGGCTGCATCGACACCGACGGCAGCCGTCATCGCCTGGTGGCGTGCGGCGCCATCTCGACCTCCCCGCGAGCCACGTTTCCCGAAAAGCTGCTGACGATTCACGAGACACTGGGCCGGTTGCTCGCGGAGCACCGGCCGGACTGTGTAGCCGTGGAGAACATCTTCTACGCGGCCAACGTGCGGGGCGCCCTGAAGCTCGGGCACGCGCGCGGCGTCGCGCTGCTGGCTGCAGTCGAGCAGGGCTACCCCGTGTTTGAGTATGCGCCCGCCGAAATCAAGCGCGCGGTCGTCGGCTACGGCCGCGCCGAGAAGCGCCAGGTGGGCGAGATGGTCCGGCTGCTGCTGGGGCTCGACGCGATCCCCGAGCCGAACGACGCGGCCGACGCGCTGGCGGTGGCGATTTGCCACGTGCACAGCGCGGGCGGCGCGGCGCGGGAGGCGGCTGCGCGTGCCACGCGCGGAGCGGGTACACCGAAGAGCTGGCGCGAGTATCGACCATGATTGCGTTCCTGCGCGGCCGCCTGGCCGAGAAACAGCCGAACCGGGTCATCGTCGACGTGGCGGGCGTCGGGTACGACGTCGCCGTGCCGCTCTCCACGTTCTACACGCTGGGAGAGCCCGGCGACGAGGTGGCGCTGCACATCCACACGCACGTGCGCGAGGACGCGCTGGCGCTCTACGGGTTCGGCACGAGCGTCGAGCAGCTGATCTTCGAGCGCCTGATTGGCATCAGCGGGATCGGCCCGAAGCTGGCGCTTGCGGTGCTGTCCGGCATCGATGTCATCGACCTGGTGCGCGCGGTCCAGTTCGGCGACGTCGCGCGGCTGACGGCCATCCCGGGCGTGGGCAGGAAGACGGCCGAACGCATCGGCCTCGAGCTGAAGGACAAGCTGCCGCCGGCGCTTGCCGCCGAGGCTGCGGCGCAGGCCGGCCCGGACGAGGGAGCCGGCCGGCTGCGCAGCGATTTGCTGTCGGCGCTGCTGAACCTCGGCTACCACCGGCCGCTGGCGGAGAAGGCGGTGGACTCGGCGCTCAAGCGTGTCGAGTCGCCGACGTTCGAGAGCGTCCTGAAGCGGGCGCTGCGCGACATCGCGCGGGTCAGCTGATGTACGGCTACAGGGGGATATGACGGACGAGAACAGCCTTGTAAGGCCGGTGCGCGCCGACGAGGACGTGCAGTTCGAGGCGGGGCTTCGGCCCCGGACGCTGGACGAGTACATCGGCCAGGACCGGGTGCGCGAGAACCTGCACGTGTCGATCACGGCCGCGAAGCAGCGGCGCGAGGCGCTCGACCACGTGCTGCTGTACGGCCCGCCCGGGCTCGGCAAGACCACGCTGGCGTACGTCATCGGCAACGAGCTTGGCGTGCCCGTCCGCTCGACCTCCGGGCCGGTGCTCGAGAAGCCCGGCGACCTGGCCGCGATGCTCACCAACCTCAAGGAGCGCGAGGTCCTCTTCATCGACGAGATCCACCGCATGGCGGCGACGATCGAGGAGATCCTGTATCCCGCCCTCGAAGACTACGAGCTCGACATCATGATCGGCCAGGGACCCGCCGCCCGCTCGGTGAAGGTCCCGCTGCAGAAGTTTACGCTCATCGGCTCGACCACGCGCGCGGGGCTGCTCACCTCGCCGCTGCGCAGCCGGTTCGGCATCGTGCACCGGCTCGACTTCTACACCGACGCGGACCTCGACGTGATCGTCCGGCGGTCGGCACGCATCCTCGGCGTGCCGATCGGCGAGGAGGCATCTAGTGAGATCGCGCGGCGGTCACGCGGAACCCCGCGCATCGCCAACCGGCTCCTGCGGCGCGTGCGGGACTACGCCCAGGTGAGGGCGAAAGGCGAGATCACGACGGCCGTCGCGCATGCGGCGCTGGCGATGCTCGAGGTCGACGAGCACGGCTTCGACGAGATTGACCGCCGCCTGCTGCGCACGATCATCGACAAATTCGGCGGCGGGCCGGTGGGCGTCAATACGATCGCCGCCGCGATCAGCGAGGAGAAGGACGCCATCGAAGACATCTACGAGCCGTTCCTCATCCAGATCGGGTTCATCGATCGGACGCCGCGCGGGCGCGTGGCCACGGCTCGCGCGTACGAGTATTTCGGCCTCCAGGCCCCAGGGAAGGACTCGCGACTGTGGTGAACGCGCCGACGCTTCGCAAGACACGCATCAGTGCACTGGCGACGTACGTGCCGCCGGGCATCCTCGACAACAAGAAGCTCAGCACGATGGTGGATACCACCGACGAGTGGATTCTCCAGCGCACGGGCATCAAGACGCGGCACATCGTCGACAAGGGCGTGGCGACGTCGGACATGGGCAAGGAGGCCGCGCTGAGGGTTCTCGCAAAGGCCGGTCTGACGCCTGCCGACATCGATGTCATCATCGTGGGCACGACGACGCCCGACATGTTCTTCCCCAGCACAGCCGCCCTCGTTCAGCACAAGATCGGCGCGCACAACTGCTGGGGCTTCGACCTGGCCGGCGCGTGCTCCGGCTTCACGTTCTCGGTCAGCGTTGCGAGCCAGCTCGTGTCGACAGGCAAACACAACCGCGCGCTGGTCGTCGGCGCGGACACGATGTCGAGCATCGTCGACTACCAGGACCGGGCCGTCTGCGTGCTGTTCGGCGACGGTGCCGGCGCCGTGCTGGTCGAGCCGGCGGTCGAGGAGGGCCTCGAGATCATCAGCTTCGAGCACGAGATTGACGGCAGCGGCGGGCCCGCGCTGCAGATGCCCGCCGGCGGCAGCCTGAACCCGTCGACGCACGAGACCGTCGAGAAGCGGATGCACTACATCAAACAGGACGGCCAGGCGGTGTTCAAGTTCGCCGTCCGCAAGACCGAGGAAATCGCCCGCAAGGTCCTCGCCAAGAACGGCTTCACGGCAGATGACGTGGCGCTGTTCGTGTCGCACCAGGCGAACCGCCGCATCATCATGTCGGCCGCAGACCGCCTGGGCCTGCCGGAGTCCAAGGTCATGATCAACATCGAGGACTACGGCAACACCACGGCCGCCACGATTCCGCTGGCGCTCGAAGACGCGATCAAACAGGGCCGGCTGAAGAAGGGCGACCTCGTGCTGCTGGCGTCGGTCGGCGCCGGCTTCACGGTGGGGTCCGTCCTGCTTCGGTGGGCGGTCTAAACCTCCGGCCGTGGACGATCGCGCGCGACAGGTCGAGTTCCTCCGGCGGTGGAGCCGTCTCATGGACTCGGCCTATCGCGTGCCCGGCACCACGTTCCGCTTCGGCTGGGATCCCCTCGTCGGCCTCATCCCGGGCCTCGGCGACTTCACCACCGCGTCGTTCTCCGGGCTCCTGCTGTACCGAGCCTTCCGGCTCGGCGTGCCGCGCGTCGTCCTCGTCCGGATGGTGCTGAACATCCTGATCGACCTGATGGCCGGGCTGGTGCCCGTCGTGGGCGATCTGTTCGACTTCGCGTGGCAGTCGAACAGCATGAACCTGGCCCTCCTCGAACGGCACGCGCAGCCCGGCGTGCGACCCACCAGCGGCGACTGGGCGGTCGTCCTGCTCGCGTTCGTCGTGGTCGGCGGCGTCTTCCTGCTGGTGGCGCTGTCGGCATTTGTCGTGGCCTACTCAATCCTGCGTCCGTTCCTGTGAAGGTCTCCGACTTCTCGTTCGATCTGCCGCCCGAGTTGATTGCCCAGACGCCGTCCGTGGAGCGCGGAGGATCCCGGCTGCTTGTGATGGACCGCGAGAACGGCGACCTCACACACACCGCCTTCCGGGAACTGCCGAGCTTCCTGCGCGCCGGCGACGTGCTGGTCCTGAATGACACGCGCGTGTTCCCCGCGCGCCTGCTCGGGACGCGCGAGCCCGGCGGCGGCGCGGTCGAGTGCCTCCTGGTGTCGCGCGTCGACGATACCCATTGGGAAGCGCTGGTGCATCCGGGGCAGCGCCTGAAGCCAGGCCGCCGGATGCAGTTCGCACGTGGTGAGCACGTGCTGCGCGGCGAGGTGCTCGAGCAGCGGTTCTTCGGCCGGCGGCTCGTGCGCTTCTGGTCGGACGAGGCGCGTCCCGTCATCGACCTGATCGAAGTGATCGGCCACATCCCGTTGCCGCCCTACATCAAGCGGCCAGACCTGGACGCAGACCGGGAACGGTACCAGACCGTCTTCGCGCGTGAACGCGGGTCCATCGCCGCTCCCACGGCCGGCCTGCATTTCACCAGTGCGATGCTCGCCGACCTCGCCGCCGCGGGCGTCGATCAGGTCCGGATCACGCTGCACGTTGGATACGGCACGTTCAAGCCCGTGCGCGCGACCGAAGTTGAGGATCACCGTGTCGACCCGGAGCACTTCGCGATCGAGGCCGATGCCGCCGCGCGGATCAACCGTGCGCTCGACTCGGGACGCCGCGTTGTTGTCACGGGCACGACCACGACCCGCGCGCTCGAGGCGTCGGCCGCTCGGGGCGGCGGCCGCGTGACCGCGGGCGAGGGCGAGACCGACCTCTTCATCTACCCCGGCCATCGCTTCGGCGTGGTCGGCGCGCTCGTCACCAACTTCCACCTGCCCGCCTCGTCGTTGCTCATGCTCGTGTCGGCCTTCGGCGGGCGCGAGCGCGTGCTGGCAGCCTACGAGGCGGCTGTGCGCGAACGCTATCGTTTCTACAGCTACGGCGACGCGATGCTGATTGTCTGACACCGCGGCTGCCGGGTACGCGCGCGGGCTTTACGCAGCGAGACGCCGGACGTAACATGCGCTGTCTTCGGCACGCGCGACAAGACGATGACCGATGTTGAGGTGACCCGTGGCGTTTCCGTATGAAGAATTCGACCTCTCCGGCGTCCGGACCTATCCACTCGCGTCGCGGGCGAGCAAAGCGAACGTCGGCGACTTCGCGTCGCCCTACGTGACGGGCAGTGGCGTGACGGGGTTGGTGACGGGCCTGCCGAACATGCTCGGCGCATCGGACTTCCGGGCGGTGGTGAAGGCCATCCTCGAGGCCCGCCGGTCCGGCGGCGGCGTCATCTGGGGATTCGGCGCGCACGTCATCAAGGTCGGACTGTCACCCGTCCTGATCGACCTCGCGGAACGTGGATTCGTCTCGGCCTTTGCGACCAACGGCGCCGGGATCATTCATGATTTCGAGATCGCGGTCGGCGGGTCCACATCGGAGGACGTCGACGAGGCGCTCGGGCCCGGGCGCTTCGGGATGGCCGAGGAGACCGGCCGCCAGTTGAACCAGGCGATCAACGAGGGCGTGGGGCGGGGGATGGGGCTCGGCCAGTCGGTGGGCGCGTACCTCGTCGACGCAAAGGCGCCGCACTCGCACTTGAGCGTGGCCGCCACGGCCGCGCGGCTGGGCATCCCGCTGACAGCGCACGTGGCGCTCGGCACCGACATCATCCACATGCATCCGGACGCGTCAGGGGCCGCCATCGGCGAGGGCAGCCTGCGGGACTTCCGCTACTTCGTCTCGAACGTGGCGCGCCTCGACCGCGGCGTGTATCTGAACTGCGGGTCGGCGGTGATCCTGCCGGAAGTGTTTCTGAAGGCCGTCGCGCTCGCACGCAACGCGGGCGTGCCGCTCACGGGGCTCACCACGGTGAACCTGGACTTCGTGCGCCTGTACCGGCCGCAGACCAACGTCGTCTCGCGCCCGCCCGCCGGTACAGGCGGACACGGCTACAGCCTCGTCGGCCATCACGAGATCCTCATCCCGTTGCTCGCCGCCGCGCTGATCGAAGCTGAGTAGCTACTCGGGATTCGGGACTCGGACCGTCACGCCGCAATTGGGGTCAGAGTCGAATTTCTCCAGGCGCCTGGAGATTCGACGCTGTTCCCAATTGCTCAGAGATTCCGCGTCGCGAGCACTTCGCGGGCCGGCGTGCGGTCGCCGGTGCAACTGATCATGCGGGGCGCCTCGAGGAACCTGAGGCGGAACCCGAGCTTGCGGTATAGCGAGACAATTCTCGGGGTCGCCTGGTTGGCGAGCACGACCGGGCCTTTGTGCCGCGCCAGCCATTCGGCCGCGCGCACCTGGTCGTCCCACGAAAAGCCGCGGCGCGCGTACTGCGTGAACGGCACGTCGTAGGGCGGATCGGCGTAGACGAAGTCGTCCGGCCGCAGGGCCAGGGCCTCGAAGTCGGCACTCTTCAGGTCCCACGCGGCAAACGCCGCGCGGTAGCATCCGAAGTCGCGCACATACGCGATGCGGGCGTAACTGCCGAACGGCACATTGAACTCGCCGCGGTTATTGAACCTGCACAACCCGTTGTAGCCGGTCCGATTCAGATAGTAGAAGAGCGACGCGGCTTCGACCGTATGCGCCCTCCCGGCGGCCAGCAAGGCGTTGAAGACCTGCCTGTGCGCGTAGTACGCCTCGGACGCATTCTCCATCGACTGGCTGATTGTCAGCCCGCGCTTCAGGTGGCGATAGAACGCGATCAGGTGCGGGTTGACGTCGTTCAGCAGGGCCCGCCGCGGCTGCAGGCCGAAGGCCACAGCCAGGCCGCCGCAGAAGGGCTCCACGAGGCGGGCGTGCTCGTGCCCCAGCCAGAGCCGCCGCACGTGCGGCACCTGCCAGCGCTTGCCGCCCGCCCATTTCAGCGGCGGGCGCAGGGGGAACGAGAGGTCCTGCGCAAGGGAGAGCTTCGCCATTGCTGCCAGTATACGTGGCCGGCACGCAGGCCCCTTACTACTGCCGTGTCGCCGCCGAACCCCGGGGCGGCCCGGTTGCGAAAACCTCTCCCGGAGAGGTTTCTGGACCTTCTGGACGTCTCGAAAAACCTCTCCGGGAGAGGTTTTTCAGGCCGGGAGAGGTTTGGCCGCGACCTGAACCGCGAAACCAGCCTGTGGTAACATTGGGGATTACGCCGGTGTAGCTCAGTTGGTTAGAGCACGCGGCTCATATCCGCGGAGTCCGGGGTTCAAGTCCCTGCACCGGCACCAGTTTCCGGGGGGTCGTGCGTCCGCACGTTCGACCCCTCTTCGTCTTTTGCGCCCCAACCCTGTGCCATCGATGACTTTGCCCGAACGCGTCCGCCGTGCTCTCGAGCGCGATGCTCTCGTCCCATCCGGGGCGCGGGTGCTCGTCGCCGTGTCGGGCGGCTCGGACTCGGTGGCGCTGCTCGACCTGCTCGTCGGCCTGGCACCGGAGTGCGGATTCACCGTGGCGGGTGTGGCACACCTGAACCACGGGCTGCGGGGCGAAGAAAGCGACGGCGACGAAGCATTCTGCCGCCAGCGTGCGGCCGCTCGTGGCCTGCGGATTGAGGTTGCGCACCGCGACGTGGCCGCGTTGGCGCGTGAGGCGCAGACCTCGATCGAAGTGGCCGCGCGGCGGGCGCGCTACGAGTTCTTCGAGGACGTGGCGGGGCGTCTGCGCGCCGACCGCATCGCGACCGGCCACACGCGCGACGACCAGGCCGAGACGTTCCTCCTGCGCGTGCTGCGCGGCGCCGGAGCCACGGGTCTCGCCGGCATCCGGCCACGGCGTGGTCCCATCGTCCGGCCCCTGCTCGACCTCCGCCGGGACGAGTTGCGTGCGTATCTCGCCTCGCGTCACCAGCCGTTCCGCGAGGACTCGAGCAACCGCGACCAGACCATCCCCCGCAACTGGATCCGCCACCGCCTGATCCCGCTCCTCACGAATCACCTGAACGCGGACATCGTCGAGGTCCTGGCCCGCGAGGCGTCCGTGCTGCGCGACGAAACAACGCTGCTCGACCGGCTCGCGCACGAGGCCGCGGCGCACATCGAGACGGCCGGGCACGACCGGAGGCTGAGCCTCGACTCGGCGGCCCTCAACGCCCTCCCCGCCGCGCTGGCGCGCCGGGTCGTGCGCCAGGCCCTCACCAGGGTCGACAGCGGCCGGTTCCACGGATTCGACCACGTCGAACAGGTGCTCAGCCTGGCACAGCCGGTCGGCGATCACCTGGCGGCCGATCTTCCTGGCGTTCGCGTGGAACGAAATGGCGCGGCGGTGGTCTTATTCAAGAGAGGGCCACGGACTCGGCCGGCCGATCCGCACGAGTTCCTATATCCCCTGGCCGTGCCGGGCCGCGTGACCGTGGCGGAAACCGGCTGCACGATCCAAGCCCTGAAGAAGCGGGTTCGATCGTCCCAAGCCGCGGTCAAGAAAGAGCTTGCGGCCGGAAAGAACGTGGCGGCCCTCGATGCGGCTTCGATCTACGGCGAGTTAAGCGTGCGATCGCGACGCGCCGGAGACTCGGTGCGTCCCTTCGGTATGAAGGGCCGCAAGAAGCTGCAGGACGTGCTCGTGGACGCGAAAGTCCCCAGGGAGCAGCGCGACAGCGTCCCGATCGTGGTCGATGAACGAGACAGCATCCTATGGGTCGCCGGGCTCGTGGTCAGCGAGGACGCGAGGGTCACCGAGCGGACGCAAAGCATGGTAATCTTGAAGCTTAGCGGTATTGTTGAAGAGGGAGACGAGGCGTGAATTCCACCCTCAGGAGCTTGGTGTTCTGGTTGGTGCTGGTCGTCGTCGCGGTACTGGTCTGGAACTTCTCGACGACCTTTCAGGCCCGCGACCGGTCCGTGACCTTCAGCGAGTTCATGGCGTGGGTTGACTCGGGCCAGGTGGCCCAGGTCACGATCGCGGGCAATGAGGTCACCGGGACGACCAAGGCCAACGAGTCGTTCCGCACGTACGCGCCGAACCAGTTCGACGGCCTGGCCAACAAGCTCATCGAGCGGAACGTCGTCATTACCGCCCGCGATGCGACGGTGAGCCCGTGGGCCTCGATTCTGTATTCGTGGGCTCCGGCGCTGCTCATGATCGGGTTCTGGATCTTCTTCATGCGCCAGATGCAGAGCGGCGGCAACAAGGCGCTGTCGTTCGGCAAAAGCAAGGCGAAGCTGTCGTCGGGCACCCAGAAGAAGGTCACCTTCAAGGACGTTGCCGGCGTCGACGAGGCGAAGGAAGAGCTCCAGGAGATCATCGAGTTCCTGAAGGAGCCTCAGCGGTTCCAGAAACTGGGCGGCCGCATACCCAAGGGCGTGCTCTTGATGGGGCCCCCGGGAACGGGCAAGACCCTGCTGGCACGCGCGGTGGCCGGCGAAGCCAACGTGCCGTTCTTCTCGATCAGCGGATCGGATTTCGTCGAGATGTTCGTCGGCGTCGGCGCGTCACGCGTGCGCGACCTGTTCGAGCAGGGCAAGAAGAACGCGCCCTGCATCATCTTCATCGACGAGATCGACGCCGTCGGTCGTCACCGTGGCGCGGGCCTCGGCGGCGGCCACGACGAGCGCGAGCAGACGCTCAACCAGCTCCTCGTCGAGATGGACGGGTTCGAGTCGAACGACGGCGTCATCCTGATGGCCGCGACCAACCGGCCCGATGTGCTCGACCCGGCGCTGCTGCGCCCGGGCCGCTTCGACCGCCGCGTGATCGTCATCCGCCCGGACGTGCGCGGGCGCGAGGGGATTCTCGTCGTGCACACCCGGAAAATCCCGCTGGCGGATGATGTGGACGTGGCCGTGCTGGCGCGCGGGACCTCGGGGTTCTCGGGGGCCGACCTGGCGAACCTGGTGAACGAGGCGGCCCTCGGAGCCGCGCGCTTTAACCAGAAGTCCGTCAAGATGGCCGACTTCGAGTACGCCAAGGACAAGGTCCTGATGGGCACCGAGCGGCGCTCGATGGTGATCAGCGAGGCCGAGAAGCGGGTGACGGCCATTCACGAGGCCGGCCACGCGCTGCTGACCGTGGTGCTGCCGAACGCGGATCCGATTCACAAGGTGACGATCATCCCTCGCGGCATGGCGCTCGGGCTCACCCAGCAGCTGCCCGTCGACGAGAAGCACAACTACTCGCGCGACTACCTTACCGACCAGATCGCGATTCTGCTCGGCGGCCGGATCGCGGAAGACATTTGCCTGGGCATGGTCACCACCGGGGCCGGGAACGATCTCGAGCGGGCCACCGAACTTGCGCGCAAGATGGTCTGCGAGTGGGGGATGAGCGACGAGATGGGGCCGCTGACCTTCGGCAAGAAGGAAGAGCAGATCTTCCTCGGCCGCGAGATCGCGCAGCACCAGGACTACAGCGAGGACACGGCGGTCAAGATCGACCAGGAAGTCCGCCGCATCGTCGCCGAGAACTACACGAAGGCGGAGGCGGCGTTGAGGCAGAACAAAGACGCGCTGCTGAAGATGGCCGACGAACTGCTGACGCGCGAGGTGCTCGACGGCGAACAGGTGAAACGCATCGTACAGGGCGTACCGCTTGCGGCCATGGTCGAAAAGCCGTCGGCGGCGGCGGTCGTGACCGACGCCCCGGGCGCTGCCCCGGCGGCTGAGGCAGACCGCCAGGCGCCAGTCGTAGCGCCGCATCTCTCCGACCCGATTCCCCAGCAGCACTGACGCTGGACCGCGCACGACATCGGCGTGCCATTTGGGGTCTGACACTGGGGTCAGACCCCATTTCAGTTTCTGCCGATACTGGGGTTGGATTCCATTGCGTTTTCTGCGACTGCAGTTTCTGAAGTCGAGTCTGACCCCACTTGGAGTCTGACCCCACTCGGCAACGGCCATCGACGGGCTCCAACATCCCTGGGCCCGGGTCCTGTCTTTCTGGCAGAATGGCCGTGGATCGACCGATGACAACCATTGCGGATCGCCGTGTCTACACCGTTCCCCTGGCGCACGGCCGCAGCCTGACGCTCGGCTTGCGAACGCTCGTCATGGGCATCGTTAACGCTACACCGGACTCATTCGCCGGGGGCGTGGCCGACACAGACGCCGCCGTGAGGCTGGCGCTGCAAATGGAGGCCGACGGCGCCGACCTCATCGACATCGGCGGCGAGTCCAGCAGGCCTGGCGCCGACGAGGTGCCGGAAGCCGAGGAACTCCTCCGCGTCATCCCGGTGGTCGAGCGTCTGGCCGGACGTCTCGGCATTCCGATTTCCATCGACACCACGAAGGCGATGGTCGCCCGGGCGGCGCTGGCCGCCGGTGCCTGTATCGTGAACGACATCAGCGGTTTAGGGTATGATCAGACCCTTGGCGCGGTGGTCGCGCACTCGGGGGCCGGCCTCGTACTGATGCACTCGCGCGGACGGTCGCGCGACATGTACCGCGAGGCGATCTACACGGATGTCGTGGGCGAGGTTGCTGCCGAACTCGAGCAGGCTCTCGGACGCGCCTGTCGTGCAGGCGTGGAGCGCCAGCGAATCGTGCTCGACCCAGGCGTTGGCTTCGCCAAGCGCGGCGAGCAGAGCTTTGCGCTGCTGGCCGGCCTGTCGCGTCTGGCGGCGCTCGACCGGCCGCTGCTCGTCGGTCCGTCGCGCAAGTCGTTCCTGACCGACGCGCTTGGACCGTGTCCGCCGGCGGATCGCGACTGGGGCACGGCGTCAGCGGTCGCCGCATCGGTGCTGCTGGGCGCCCACATCGTGCGGGTGCACAGCGTCGCGCCCATGGTGCGGGTGGCGCGGGTGGCCGACGCCATCCGCGATCGATCGCGTATCTGAGACCCCGTCGGCGGTTCCGCTGCCGGGGTGGCCGTCTCGTGGTTTCGGAGTAGTCGAGCACACCAGTGGATTCTCTCGCTGCCCTGTTCCAGCGCGCGCCGGTCGCGTGGACCGACATCCTGGACATCGTCATCGCGGCCATCGCGATCTACGAGCTGCTGAAGCTCATGCGTGGCACGCGGGCGGTGCAGATGGGCATTGGTGTGGCCCTGCTCGTGGCCATTTTTTACGTGTCACGGTGGTGGCATCTCGACACGGTGAACTGGCTCATCCGCAACATGTTCGGCTATGTCGTGTTTGCGGCGATCGTGCTCTTCCAGAACGAGATTCGCCGCACGCTGGCGCACCTGGGCCGCGCGCGCTTCTTCCGCTACCTGTCACGCACCGATTCCAACGACGAACTGGTCGAGGAGCTCGTCGTCGCCGCGACGGTCCTCGCGAGCCAGCGGACGGGCGCGATTATCGCCGTCGAGCGCGACATCGGGCTGCGCAACTACATCGAGGGCGGCATTCCCCTCGATGCCACGCTGACGTACGACCTGCTGTTGAGCATCTTCCAGCCGAAGTCGCCGCTGCACGACGGGGCGGTCATCATCCAGGGCGACCGGGTGGCGGCCGCCGCGTGCTTCCTGCCTCTCACGGTGAACCCGGCCGTCAGCAAGGACTTTGGCACCCGGCATCGTGCGGCCATCGGCCTCACCGAGGAGACCGACGCAGCCACCATCGTGGTCTCCGAGGAGTCGGGGCGGATCTCGCTGGCGCTTGACGGCCAGGTCGAGCGCGGCCTCGACGCCGATCGGCTCCGCGCGCGGCTGAAGACGCTGGTGCCGCTGCGCAAGTCCGTCAGCGAACGCTCGCCGACAGGAGCGCTGGACTGATGGCGTACAACCCGTTTCGCAACTTCTGGCTGAAGGCGATTGCGATCGGCATCGCCGTCCTGCTCTGGTTCGTCGTGGGCGGCGAGAAGGTCGTCGAGCGCAGCCTGCGGGTGCCCCTCGAGATGCAGAACCTGCCGCCGGGGCTCGAGGTGGTCGGCGACTCGCCGGGCAGCGTGGACGTCCGTGTGCGGGGCTCATCGTCGGTGCTCGGTCAGTTGTCCGCGGGCGACGTCGTCGCCGTGCTGGATCTGTCGAATTCCCGTGCGGGTCGCCGCCTGCTGCACCTGGCGCCCGACCACGTGCGCGTGCCGTTCGGCATCGAGGTCACCTACGTCGGCCCCGGCACGTTGCCCCTCGTGCTGGAACGCTCCAGCACCAAAGTGGTCCCGGTGGTGGCGTCTGTCGAAGGCGATCCTGCGGCCGGGTACACCGTGGCGCGCGTGACGATCGAGCCGACAGAAATCGAGGTGGAGGGGCCGGAGAGCGCGCTGCGCCAACTGACGCAGGCGTCGACCGAACCGATCGACCTGGACGGCACGACGATGTCCGTGCGCGAGACCGTCACGATAGGCGTGCCCAACAGCGCCGCGCGCCTCCGTAGTCCCAGGTCAGCCCGGGTGTTCGTCGAGATCGCGCCCGTCCGGACCGAACGCACGTTGGCGACGGTTCCGGTCCGGATGCTGAACCTGCGCGGCGGCTTGTCGGCGCAGTCGGCGCCATCCAACGTGGCTCCCAGTGCGGATCGCCGTCTCGAAGGCGTTCGGCGTCGCGTACATCGCACCCGCGCAAGTGTTAATCACGATCAGATGAGCATAACACTCTTCGGCACGGATGGCGTGCGCGGGCGCGCCGGCACGGCACCACTGGATCAGGTCACCATCCGGCGTCTGGGCATGGCCCTCGTGAAGGCGCTGCCCGCGGCGTCGTCGCCGCCGCGGCTCCTGGTGGGGCGCGATACGCGCGAGTCGGGCGCGTGGATCGAGCGCGATCTTGCGCTGGGCGCAAGGTCGTGCGGTGCGGAGGTGGTGAGCGCCGGCGTGATTCCCACACCCGCCATCGCGCATCTCACGCGGAGCCAGGAATTCTCGGCGGGGCTAGTGATTTCGGCTTCCCACAATCCGTTCGAGGACAACGGGATCAAGGTGTTTTCGGGCGGTGGCGAGAAATTCACCGAGAAACTCGAGGCCGAAGTCGAGGCCATCGTTGCCGATCGATCGTGGGAGGCGCCTGGTGGTGATGCCCCACCGGTTCCGTTGATCGACGAGGCAGAGGCCTACCTCGCCCACGCTCGCGCGGCGATGAACGGGCGCATCCCGGCGCATGCGAAACGTGTGGCGATCGACTGTGCCCATGGCGCCACCTACGAACTGGCGCCCAGGCTCCTCCGGTCCCTGGGGTTCGACGTGACGGCCACGGGTTGCGCGCCGGACGGCCGCAACATCAACCTGGCATGCGGATCGACACACCCCGAAGGGCTGGCGCGGCTCGTCGTCGAGCGCGCGTGCGATTTGGGCATTGCCTTCGACGGCGACGGTGACCGCGCCATCTTCGTCGATCACACCGGCCGGATCGTGGATGGCGATGCGGTCATTCATCTCTGCGCGACGCAGATGCAGGCCACGGGCCGGCTTCGTGGCAACACCGTCGTCGCCACGGTGATGAGCAACATCGGCCTCGAGATTGCCTTGCGGGACCGCGGGATCGGCCTCATCCGCTGCCCGGTCGGCGACAAGTACGTGATGGAGGAGCTGCTGCGCGACAACCTGTCGCTCGGCGGCGAGCAGTCGGGCCACATCATCTTTCCGGACCTGCTCTTCACGGGCGACGGGATCGTCACGGCGCTGTCCGTGTTGCGCGTCATGGCCGAGACCGGCCGGCCGCTTGCTGACCTCGCGGGCGAGCTGCGCACGTTTCCGCAGGTGCTGGTCAACGTGCGGGTGCGCGAGAAGCGAGACTGGACGGCGATTCCCGTGGTGGCGCGCGCGGCGTCCGAGGTGGAATCGAAGCTGGCCGGCCGCGGCCGGCTGCTGGTGCGCTACTCGGGCACCGAGACGCTCCTGCGCATCATGATCGAGGGCGAACGGCAGGACGAGATCAACGCCTGGGCTGAACAGATCGCCGCGGCGGTGCGCACGGAAATAGGGCAGTAACAATACCGGGCGGGCGAGGCCGCGCCATCGCAGGAGTCGTCAATGGCTGATGTCGACGACATCAAGGAACACCTGATGGGGCGCGAGCCGCTTGCGTCGATACCGGACTGCGTGGCGGCCGGTGCCGACATCGACACGGCAGTCACCGACGACGGGAGCGACCATTCCCGTTGACGGGGGACGGCCGGACGCGACACCACGGTAGATAGATGACTGACCGGAGGCTTCCGATTACAAGTCCCAATCCTGGAGTTCCTTCGATGAGACTGGGCGTCAACATCGACCACATCGCCACCATCCGCCAGGCGCGCAAGGCTCGCGAGCCCGAGCCGGTCGCGGCCGCGCTCATCGCCGAACTGGCCGGCGCGGAGAGCATCACCGTGCACCTGCGCGGCGACCGCCGGCACATCCAGGATCGCGATGTCGACCTGCTGCGCCAGACGATCGGGACGCGTCTGAACATCGAGATGGCGGCGACACCGGAGATGGTCGCCATCGCCTCTCGCGTGAAGCCGTGGCAGGTGACACTCGTGCCGGAACGCCCGGAGGAGGTGACGACCACGGGCGGTCTCGACGTGGTGCAGCACGCCAGCGCGGTCCGCGCGACGGTGTCGGCGTGCCGGCCGGCGGGCATCCGCGTCAGCATCTTCATCGACACCATTCCCGCACAGGTCGAGGCATCACAGCTGGCGGGTGCAGATGCGATCGAGATCAATACCGGACCGTACGCCGACGCACCGGACGCAGCCAAGCCGCTGCAGCTCGGACTCATCCGCGAGACGGCTGAACGGGCGGCCGCCCTCGGGCTCGACGTGCTGGCCGGTCACGGTCTCAACTACATCAACGTCCAGCCCATCGTCGCGTTGCCGCACATCATCGAGTTGAACATCGGTCACAGCATCATCGCGCGGGCCGCGCTGGTCGGGCTCGACCGGTCGGTTCGTGAGATGGTCGCGTTGCTCCAGCGATGAACAGAGGGATTCGCGGATGGGCGACTGCGACGCTCGCCGGGGCGATGACGGCCTTGTGGTGCGCGACGGCCTCAGCGGCCGAGGCGCAGGCGGTCACGTTCACGGCCCGGGACGGCGTACCCGTGACGGGTTCGCTCTATCTACCCGAGCAGCAGCCGGCCCCGGCTGTCGTGCTGCTGCCCATGCTGTCGCGGTCGCACCACGACTGGGACGCGACGGCGGCGAAACTGGCGGAGTCCGGCATTGCCGCGCTCGCCATCGACTTCCGCCGCAGCGGCGGCCCGCGAGCGGGAGACGACTTCAGCGACCTCGTGCTCGACGCCCAGGCTGCGCGCGGCTACCTCGCGGCGAGACCGGACATCGCGCCGGGCCGGATCGGGATCGTCGGCGCGTCGCTCGGCGCCAACGTCGCCGTCCTCGCCGGGGCGAACGATCCCTCCGTCAGGACGCTCGTGCTGCTCTCGCCGAGCATGGAATACCGGAACCTGCGCATGGACCCTGCGCTCCGCACGTTCGGATCGCGGCCCGTGCTGCTCATCGCGAGCAGCGAGGACCCCTACGCCCTGCGGACCGCGCGGGCGTCCGTCACGATGGGCGATGGGCCACGGGAGCTGCGCGTGCTGTCGGGTGCGGGACACGGCACGGTGATGCTGGCCAGGGATCCGGACCTGGCCACGGCCGTGGTGGACTGGCTGCTCCGCACGTTGCTATGATCGATCCAATGAAAGCTGAATCCATCGTCTTCGGTGTCGCCGGTGCGTGCTTCGGCCTGATCGTGGGCTGGATCCTGGGAACCCAGCAGGCTCCCGGCCGCGTGGTGTTGCCCGATGCGGCGCCGGCCGCGCAGGCGGCGCCGGCGGGCCAGACGAGCGTACCCGCCGCGGTGGCTCCCGTCGTCAACGAAGCGCAGGTGACCGCGCTCAGAACGATCGCGGAGAAGGACCCCGCGAACGTCCAGTCGCGCGTGCAACTCGGCAACCTCTACTTCGACAGCGAGCGGTACCAGGAAGCCATTCGCTGGTACGACGAGGCCTTCAAGCTGAACCCGAAGGACATCAACGTGAGCACGGACCTGGGCGTGTGCTACTACTACACGGACCAGGCCGACCGAGCCGTGCGCCAGCTCGAGGACTCGCTCCGCCTCGATCCGAGACACTCGAAATCGCTGCTGAACCTCGGCATCGTGAAGGCCTTCGGCAAGCAGGACATTGCCGGCGCCGCCGCCGCGTGGCAGCAGGTCATCGCGATCGACGCGAACAGCCAGGAAGGGCAGGCCGCCCAGCGCGCGCTGGCCAACCTTCAGGCTGCCCATCCCGGCGGAACGGCCACCCCGCCGCCAGGCACGCCTGCCGCGACGCAGACGCCGAAGCCCGGCGGCACTACCAAGTAGAGGCGCCTCCATGCTTGCGCGGTTCGTGCTGTGGGCGCTGTTCCTGTTCCTGATCGTGCGCACGATTCGCCGGTTCTTCGGCGGTATCGCCCAGGGAGCAGCGCCGCGTCAGCGCCCGCCCGCGCCATCGACCCCCGACAAGGGTGAACTGATGGTGCGCGACCCGGTCTGCGGGACCTTCGTGCTGCCCTC
>JAPKZP010000642.1:7976-14511 GCA_026393735.1 Acidobacteriota bacterium | reverse complement strand
AGCGCCCGCACCTCTTTCACGCCTGCCTGCTTCAGGACGCGGGCGCACGCCTCCAGCGTGGCGCCCGTCGTGCTGACGTCGTCGACGAGGACGACGACCTCTGGAACCCGCCACCACCCGCACCCCCGCCCGACTCCGATGTGCAGCAGCCGGACCCGCCAGGTGAGCACGAAGGCCTGTTCGACGTTGCGGTGACGTTCGCCGGCGGGCAGTTCCACCTGCGACCGCGTGCGCCGACGCCGCCTGAGGGCGTGCCAGACCGGCAGGCCGAGCCCTGCCGCGAGCAGCGCCGCCTGGTTGAAGCCCCGCTCGCGCCTGCGCCGCCAGTGGAGCGGCACCGCGACGCTGACGTCGGCACCCTCGAGCACCGCACGCCCGTGCCGCGCCATCAGCGCCGACAGCGGCGGCGCGAGGGTGCGCCGCTGGCCGTACTTGAACGCGTGGCTGATGTCGCGGAGATGATCATCGTACGGCCCGACGGCGCGCGCACGAGCGATCGTGCGGGGCACGTCACGGCACCCGGCGCAGAGCAAGCGGGCCTGACAGCCTGCTCCACGACCGACCACGCGGGAGAGGTCGACGCTCGTCCTGCTGTCATGAGAACGGTCGCTCGCCCGTTCGGCGAAGGCGGGATTGGCTGGATCCATTCCTCGCCGTCCAGCGGTTCCAGCTGCAGAGGCTACCGGATCCCCGCACCCGTCGCAGATGGGGGGCGTGAAGATGCGGATGCCGATCCAGCAGGATTCACAGACAGGGCCCGCGTGCGGCCGACCGAGCGGTGTGCCGCACGCGGCACAGTCGGGCGCGATGACGACGGCCGTCAATGCGTCGACGAGCGTGATGAGCCACGCCAGCACCCGGCGGCCGCCCGCGACGAGGGGCCGCACGACGGCGCCGGAGTCCGCCCGCTCAGGCGGCGGGATCGGGGATGTCGAGACGCGCTGCGCTGCCCCAGAGCCGCTCGAGGTCGTAGAACCTCCGCAGCTCCGGCATGAAGACATGCACGACAAACGTGAAGTAGTCGAGCAGGATCCAGTCGGCACGGTCGTAGCCCTCGACGTGCGCGGGCTTCGTGCCGTCCGACCCCAAGGCTGCCTCGATGGCATCCGCGATGGCCTTCACCTGACGGGCGTTCTGCCCGGTGCAGATGAAGAAGAAATCCGTGAACGCCTGGGCCTTGCGAAGGTCCAGCGCCATGACGCCGGTGGCCTTCTTGTCGTAGGCGGCCCGGGCCGCCGCGATGATCTCATCGGGCAGGGCGGGCACGGTCTGCGCGCGCGTGCTCTGGGCTTTATTCATGCAAAGTGCCGGCCGCGGGGCTGCCACTGGCAGCGGCGTCTGGGTGGGCGCCATACAACCCGTGGCGGCGGATGTAGGAATCGACTTCGGGCGGCACCAGTCCCGCAAGCGGCCGCCCTGCACGCGCCCGTGCGCGAATCTCGGTGGATGATACGTCAGGTGTGGGGGAATCGAGGAGAAACACGCGCGTACGCGTCTCGTCGTCGGCGACCTCGCCCGCAGCGCCCAGGAGACACATGCGCGCCGCGAGCCCCGGGAGCCGTCCCCGGAGCGTCGTGACCGGCGTGCCGGGCCTCGCGCACACCACGAAGTGGGCGAGATCGAGGACGGCCGGGTACTCACGCCACATCGCGATTTCTGCAAACGCGTCGGCGCCCGTGAGGAAGAACAATTGCCACCGGTCGTAGCCCGCCGCGTGCAGGGCCCGGAGCGTGTCGGCCGTGTAGGACGGCCCCGTTCGTCGCAGTTCGAGATCGCTCGGAACCAGGTGCTCGTCCGTCTTCGCGGCCAGCGTCACCATGGCGAAGCGATCGTCCGGCGAGGCCGACGCGTCAACAGGGCGGTGGGGTGGGAGGCGCGATGGCAACAGGAGCACGCGGGCGAGCGCGAGCGCGTGCGTCGCGGCGTGTGCCACCGCAAGGTGTCCCAGATGGATCGGGTCGAACGTGCCCCCGAGCACGCCCGTGCGTGATGCGATCGTCACGGCTCGGATTCCGGCTCCACGTCGTCTGCACCGTCCGGCGCCGCGCCGTGATCGACGTCGAGTCGGTCATTTGCGTCGACGTCGGCATCCGGATCCGGGTTGGCCGCCGCGTCGGCCTGCAGCGGCAGCAGGTGCTGCCACATCGCTTCGAGGAGCGCCGGGACGCCCTCACCCGTCACCGCCGAGATCCGGTGCATCGGGATCTGGCGGGCGGCCAGATGCGCTTCGAGCCGGTCCACGGCGTCGAGATCTGAGACCGAGTCCATCTTGTTGGCCGCTGCAATCGCGGGCTTGCCCGCGAACTCGGGACGATAGAGTTCCAGCTCGCGCTGAATCGTATCGAAGTCCTGGACAGGGTCGCGCCCCGACGCGCCGCACACGTCGATGACGTGCACGAGCAGGCGGGTGCGCTCGAGGTGTCGCAGGAACTGGTGGCCAAGGCCGAGCCCGCGATGTGCGCCTTCGATGAGGCCGGGCACGTCGGCCACCACGAAGCTGCGGTCGTCGCTGAGCGCCACGACGCCGAGGTGGGGCGTCAGGGTCGTGAACGGGTAGTCGGCGATCTTCGGCTTTGCCGCCGAGATGCGCGCGATGAGCGTCGACTTGCCGGCATTCGGGAAGCCCACCAGCCCCACGTCCGCCAGCCGCTTGAGCTGCAGCCGCAGCCGCTTCACGTCGCCGGGCATGCCCGGATCGGCGCGGCGAGGGGCCCGGTTGGTGGACGTCACGAACCGCGCGTTGCCGCGTCCGCCTTGTCCGCCTGCAGCGATGCGTACGCGCTGGTTCTTCCGGGTGAGATCGGCGAGTTCCACCGTCTCGCCGTCCTCGAGCACTTCGATCACGACTGTGCCGACCGGCACCTTCAGCACCAGGTGCTTGCCGTTGCGCCCGTGACAGTTCGAGCCCATGCCGTGCTCTCCTCGCTGGGCCGAGAGCTCGGGATGGAACCGCAGGCTGATCAGCGTATTGATGTGCGGGCTGGCCACGAAGAACACGGAGCCGCCGTTGCCGCCGTCGCCGCCGCTCGGGCCGCCGCGCGGCACGAACTTCTCGCGCCGGAACGCGATACACCCGCGCCCGCCATCACCGGCCGCTACGCGGATCTCGACTTCGTCAACGAACATGCAGCATCACCGTATCACAACGAGTCGGAGGCCGGGGGAACTGGCCCGTGGCGGGCAAGGACAGGGCCGCAGCGGGCAAGGACGGGGCCGTGCCGGGCGAAAACAGGGCCGCAGCGGGGCAAAGAATGGGCCGTGCCGGGCGAAGACAGGGCCGCAGCGGGCAAAGACGGGGCCGTGCCGGGCGAAAACAGGGCCGCAGCGGGGCAAAGACGGGGCCGTGCCGGGCAAGGACCGCGCCGTGCCTGGCAGGGAAGGGGCTGTGTCCCTGCGGAGACACTTGCAGTGGCATGGTAGGGGCGGACCCCCGTGTCCGCCCGAACTCCGCACCCCCCCGCGTCGTGCCCGCGCAGGCGGGCACCCAGTTGGAACCCTTACAGACGGTCCCCCACGTGGGTACGAACGAACCGTTCAACCTCATCCAGCGTGCGCGCGACCGGCACGCCCGCTGGTACGTCCCACGCCACGGCGTGCTCTCCGAAGAAGGCGATGACGGGTTTGCCGTAGCGCATCGACAGTTCCATCTCCGACTGCGTACCCTCGCTGCCCGGCAGCACGACCACCACGTCGGACGTCAGGATGTTGATGTGGTTCCGGCTTCGCGGGTCGGTGCCGCTGATCCCGCTCAAGGGCAGGTGCGTAAAGACGGCGATGTCGATCCACGGATTGGGATATCCGGGCCTCGGCACGACTTCGCCGTCCGGCAGATCCGCCGGCAGGATGCCGATGATAAGCCCAGCCCGGGGCTCCACGTCGGCGAATCCGCGGCTCGCCGCGCCCATCGCCCCCACACCGCCGCCGTTCAACATGTGCACGCCCAGCATGGCCAGCAGCCGTCCGAGGGGCTCGGCCACGTCTTCATACGCTTGAGTGCTGGACCCCATCACGCCGATGACCGGCCGCCTCGCGCTGTTCATCCACCCTCCCGTTCGACGAAACTACTCCCGCGTTCGACAAACCTCTCCGGGAGAGGTTTCTACGCGCGAAAACCCCTCCGGGAGAGGTTTCTACGGGCGTCGACAAACCTCTCCGGGAGAGGTTTCTGCGCCGGCCGCAGCCGTACAGACGAAAGCCACGGGAAACGAACTCCCGTGGCCGGGTGTGCGGGTCGGGACGGCACGCAGGCCGTCCGCGGCCACCTTATGCTTTGTCCGCGACTGCCGTTTCCGCGACAGGGTGGATGCTGATGAAGCGCCCCCGCGAACCGTGGTCCTCGAACTTGACGACGCCTGAGACCTTCGCGAACAGCGTGTCGTCCTTGCCCAGGCCGACATTCAGCCCCGGCTTGAACTTCCGCCCGCGCTGGCGCACCAGGATCGATCCGCCCGACACGAGATTGCCGCCGAACCGCTTGACGCCGAGGCGCTGCGAATTGCTGTCGCGGCCGTTGCGTGAACTGCCCTGCCCTTTTTTGTGTGCCATGGCCGTGCTTCCTGCTTACACCTGGATACTGGTGATGCGCACGCGCGTCTGGTCGGCGCGGAACCCGTGCGTCCGGCGCTCCTGCTTGCGGCGCTTGCTCTTGAACACGCGAATCTTGGGGCCGCGCGGGTGGTCTTCCACGATGCCGACGACTTTGGCGCCCGCCACGAAGGGGGTACCGGCCTTGATGTCGCCGTCCTTCGACACGAACAACACCTCGTCGAAGGTCACCTCGGCGCCCGATTCGTTGTCCATCCGGTCAACCGTGACGATGGTGCCGGGCTCGACTTTGACCTGATGTCCGCCGTTTTGAACGATCGCGTACACGAGTGCACTCCTCTGCGAATCCATTTCGTCGCCCGCGTCCCACGGGAGGGCCGCTTCAGGCGGACGGAACTATCAATACTAGCAGAACCGGTAGTGCAACGCCAGCGCCCAAGAGGGCCGGCCGGCTACCGGAGCAGAATCCGCGTGCCCTTGATGGTCTGGCTGCTCAGCGTCGTCAGGAACGAAGGCAGCAGGCGGTCCATCAACTCGAAGTACGACGACAGCGCGGGCGTGCTCTGGTCGGCGTTGTAGAGGATTTCCTCGCGGAATGTCTCGGCGTACAGCGTCTCGCCTGTGTTCCCGTCGATGAACACGAACTTGGGCCTCAGGATGAATCCCTTCCGGTCCATGTAGGTGCGCACCGGCACGACGCTCCGGCGCCCGAAGGAGTCGTAGACTTCCTCCTCCTTCTGGACGTAGCCGGATCGCTGGTACGGCACGAAGATGACCGAACCGGTCACGATCAACGCGCCCTGGAACTCATCGCCCACGCCCTTCCAGTACGCCTTGTCGCCAAACACTTTCTCAAAGGGCGGCAGGTCCCGTTCGTCGCGGATGACAGGCCTCTGTGCGTCGGCGGCTGTCTGGCCGGCCCCCGCGGCAGACGGCGTGGCCGCGGGCGTGGCGCCGCCAACCCCTTTGGCGGCGACGTCGAGAATCGGCAGCACGTCGGCCTCGATCACCTTCAAGTTCGACTTGTTCTTGAGCTGACTGCGGAGCAGCCGTACGGTCTCGAGGTTGGTGTCCACGTCTTCGCTGCCACCCGAGACGAAGCCGGCCACGAAGACCCGGCTGAACCTCGAGGCATCCAGCTTGGGCTGGATGGGCGTTTCGACCGGGACCTCGAGAATCGAGAGGCACCCGGCGGCGCTCGTGGCGACGGCGAGACTAACGAGTATTCTGGCGGCTCGCACGGTCGTTGATTTCCTTGAAGAGGTCAAAGTTCTGTTTGATATAGGTGTTGTGCGGATCCAGTTCGGTGGCCTTCTCGTAGGCCTTTTTGGCCTTCTCGAACTGGCCGGACTGTTCGTACGCGATCGCGAGGTTGTTGAACGCGGCCGCGTAGGTGGGATCCAGCTCGACCGCGCGCTCCCACCGGTAGATGGCCTCGCGCCACAGCCCTTGCGACGCCACCCTGATCCCGAACTCAACCTGGTTGCGCGCTTCCTTGCGGTCGGCCGCGCCGGCCACGGTGGCAGAAACCGCCAGCGCGACCATCGTCGACGCGATCAGTTTTTTCAACCCGGGCATAGACACCTTTGGCGCCTGAACGAGCGCGGAAGACAGCGGCAGGCTGGGTCTGACTTCACTATAGCGCCCGGCCACAGGGGGCGCAAGCCGCTGGTACGATTCTCGCACACGAACGCCGCGATGGCGGACCAGCTCGAGATGGTGGCGCTCGCCCTGCTGTGGACGGAGGGGGCTCACCAGAAACCGCGACGCCGAGTGGTGCCGCCCGCTGACGACCTGCCGCCGCCGCGTCTGTGCGATGCGCAGACACTCGAGGCGGCGCTGATCCTCGGCGGCACGCACGATGTCGAGGCGCGTGCCGCGTCGCTCCGCGCCCGGGCGGCGATGGCGCTGGACGCCGGCCGCGCCAGTGGACTCGACGTCGTCGTGCGCGGCGACCCGGCCTATCCCGACTTGCTCCGTCATATCCCGG
>JAPKZP010000642.1:0-7959 GCA_026393735.1 Acidobacteriota bacterium | reverse complement strand
CGCTGTGGACGCACGGCACCTTCGAACCCGGCGACTGCACGGTCGCCATCGTGGGATCGCGGACCGCCACGTCTCACGGGATCGAGATGAGCTTCAGGCTGGCGGAAGGGCTGGCGCGGGCCGGGGTCACCATCGTCAGCGGCCTGGCGCGCGGCGTCGACGGCGCCGCCCACCGGGGCGCGCTGCGAGGAGGCGGCCCCACTATCGCCGTCCTCGGGTCGGGCGCCGACGTGATCTACCCGCCCGAGCACCTCAGGCTCTCGCAGGACATCGCGGGTGCGGGCGCCGTGGTCAGCGAGTTCGCGCCGGGCACCCCGCCGTCTGGCTGGCATTTTCCGCGCCGCAACCGCATCATCAGTGGACTGTGCCAGGGCGTCGTGGTGGTGGAGGCCACCGATCACAGCGGGTCGCTGATCACGGCGAAGCGAGCACTCGAGCAGGGCCGCGACGTGATGGCCGTGCCGGGCGGCGTCCTCAGCGGACGCAACCGCGGCGCGCACGCGCTGCTTCGCGATGGCGCTCGGGTCGTCGAGACGGCCGACGACGTGATCGAGCAGCTGGGGCTGGACCGGCGCCGTCCGCGAGAGGGCGAAAACGAGGCGAATCTCAAGGTCGCCGACCCGATCCTGCGCGCCATGCTGGCGGGTGAAGCGTACGACTTGGAGGCTCTCTGCGACCGGACTGGCCTCGACGCGGTGCGGCTGCTGGCCAAGCTGGCACAGCTTGAACTGGCAGGCTGGGTCCAGCGCATAGGAGGCGGGCGATTCGTGAAGGCCGGGGCGAACGTGCTAAGGTAGCGGGAAATAATCAAGAGGTCATCGGGAGTTTCATGGCGAAGCCATTGGTGATTGTCGAGTCGCCGGCCAAAGCAAAGACGCTGTCGCGGTTCCTTGGGGACGAGTACCGCATCGAGGCCAGCTACGGGCACGTGCGCGACCTGCCTGAAAAGGCCTCGGAAGTCCCGGCGGAAATCCGCAAGCAGGCATGGGGCCGGCTGGGTGTTGACGTGGAGGGTGATTTCACCCCGTACTACGTCATCCCGGCTGACAAGAAGAAGCAGGTGCTGGCGCTGAAGGCCGCCCTCAAGGACGCGTCGGCGCTCTTCCTGGCAACCGACCCCGACCGCGAAGGCGAGTCCATCAGCTGGCACCTCCGGGAGATCCTCAAACCGAAAGTGCCGGTCCGGCGCATCGTGTTTCACGAGATTACCGAAGACGCCATCAGGGAAGCCCTGGCGACAGCCCACGACCTCGACGAAAACCTGGTGAAAGCGCAGGAAAGCCGCCGGATTCTCGACCGGCTGTACGGATACACCCTCTCGCCCGTGCTCTGGAAGAAGGTGGCGACCGGGCTGAGCGCCGGGCGTGTGCAGAGCGTGGCGGTCCGGCTGATTGTCGAGCGTGAAGAGGCCCGCCGCGCGTTTCGCACCAGCGCGTACTGGGATATCGAGGCGCGCCTGACTGGCGGCGGCCGTGAGTTCGGGGCCACGCTGGTCCGGGTGGACGACGAACGCGTCGCGACGGGGAAGGACTTCGATTCGTCGACCGGTCTGCTCGCGAATCAGAAGGTGCGCCATCTGAACGAAGCGTCGGCGCGGCGCCTTGCCGATGGCCTGCGCACGCACCTGCCGTGGAAAGTGACGTCCGTGGACGCACGTCCCGGCGTCGAGCGTCCGGCTCCGCCGTTCACCACGTCGACGCTGACGCAGGAAGCCAGCCGAAAGCTCGGGTTCTCGACCGAGCGGACGATGCAGGTTGCGCAACGCCTGTTCCAGGGGATGGAGATCGGCAACGGCGAGATTGAAGGTCTCATCACGTACCACCGCACCGACTCCACCACGTTGAGCGAGAAGGCCATTCACGAGGCGGAGCGGGTCATCCGCGCGATGTTCGGCGACGACTACTACACCGGTCCGCGCCGCTATCAGACCCGGGTGAAGAACGCGCAGGAAGCCCACGAGGCCATCCGTCCGACCGATTTCCGCCTGGCGCCCAAGGATCTGGAGCACGTGCTCGACGTGGACGAACTGCGGATCTACGAGCTCGTCTGGAAGCGGACGATGGCCTCGCAGATGCCGGACGCCCGCGTGCTGAAGACCACCGTCGAGATCACCGGCCGCGGGCCGGACGGCGAGGCCTGCGCGTTCACGGCCGGGGGCAAGGCGATCGAGTTCGCCGGGTTCCGGCGCGCGTACGTCGAGGGCAGCGACGATCCCGATGCCGAGCTCGCCGACCAGGAATCGATCCTGCCGTCGATGAAGGAAGGTGACGCGATCGCCGCGGTGAAGTCGCCGGACCCGACGGCGGTGGCGCTGGCCGCCCTCGAGCCGAAGGGCCACGAAACGCAGCCGCCGGCACGGTACACGGAGGCCGCGCTCATCAAGGAACTCGAACAGGCGGGCATCGGGCGGCCGTCCACCTACGCGCCGACGATTGCCACGATCGAGCGGCGCGGTTACATGTTCCGGCAGGGAAAGGCCCTCGTGCCGAGCTTCTCGGCCTTTGCGGTGACGCAGCTGCTGCGCAAGCACTTCGGCGACTACGTGGACGTGGGTTTCACGGCGGAGATGGAAGAGGATCTCGACCAGATTTCCAACGGCGAGCGCGATGCGCTGTCGTTCATCCGCGCGTTCTATCGTGACGGCGAAGGCGGGCACCCGGGCCTCGAACCGATGGTCAGGCGCGAGGAGCCGGACATCGACTACCCGGTGATCGATATCGGCGCCGACGCGGCGACGAACGAGCCGCTGCGGGTGCGTGTCGGCCGCTACGGCCCGTTCATCCAGCGTGGGGAAGGCGGCACGGGCAACACGGCCACGCTGCCCAAGACGCTGCCGCCGGCGGATCTCACCATCGAGAAGGCGCTCGCGCTGCTGAAGGCCAAGGCGGAGGGACCGCGCGAACTCGGGGCCGATCCGGCCTCGGGCCTGACGGTCTACGTGCAGCACGGCCGCTTCGGCCACTACGTGCAGCTCGGCGCGACGCCCGAAAAGGTGAAGGGCAAGAAGCCCGAGATGCCGAAGCGCGCGTCGATCCCGGCGACGATGAGCGCGGCGGCGATCACGCTCGGCGAGGCCCTGAAGCTCCTGAGCCTGCCGCGCGATCTCGGCGCGCATCCCGGGGACGGCGAGATCATCGTCGCGAGTCTCGGGCGGTTCGGCCCGTACGTGAAGAAGGGCGACGAGTTCCGTTCGCTCGAGGACGGCGACGACGTGCACACGATCACGCTGGAGCGTGCGCTCGAGTTGCTTGCGGCGCCGAAGAAGAGCCGCCGGCGGACGATGACGCGGACCGTGCTGCGATCGCTCGGGGCGTCGCCGGCGGGCGGGGCCGAGGTGAAGCTGATGGACGGCCGCTACGGGCCGTACGTGACCGACGGCCAGGTGAACGCGTCGCTGCCGAAGAATGCCGACGCCAGCGCGTTGACGCTGGCCGAAGCCCTGGATCTGCTGAAAGCGCGCGCGGCGGCGGGGCCGTCGAAGCGCCCCGCCCGCGGCGGGAGCTTCGGCGGGGCACGCCGGGGCAAGAAGAAGTCGTAGTCAGCGCCTTGCGTGACCGATGTGGCGCAGGGCTTCAGCCCTGCGGACGCAGACTCCTGGTCCCTTATCCATCATGCCCAGTATTCGCATCGTCGGAGGCGGCCTTGCGGGATGCGAGGCGGCGTGGCAGGCCGCGTCGCGAGGCGTGCCGGTGACGCTGTACGAGATGCGCCCGGCGCGGCCCACCGAGGTGCACCAGACCGACCGGCTCGCCGAACTCGTCTGCAGCAACTCCCTTCGGGGCGACAAACTCGACAACGCGGTCGGACTCCTGAAAGAGGAGATGCGGCGCCTCGACTCGCTCGTCATGCGAGCCGCCACGGCGACGCGCGTGCCGGCCGGGGCGGCTCTGGCGGTCGACCGCCACGCATTCGCGCACGAAGTTACGCAGGCCGTCACCGGGCATCCCCTCATTGCCGTCGTCCGTGAGGAGTTGACCGGCATCCCGCCGAGCCTGGGGACCGCCGACCCGGTGATCATCGCGACCGGTCCGCTGACATCGCCGGCGCTCGCCGCGTCGATCGCGGCGTTCGTGGGACAGGACTACCTGTACTTCTATGACGCGATCAGCCCGATCGTCCTGGCCGGGACCATCGACGCCTCGCGCGTGTATCGCGCGTCGCGATGGGGACGGAGTCTGGGCCCTCAGGGCGAGCCCGCCGGGCCCGCGTGCGGGATCGACGACGGGGAGGGCGACTATCTCAACTGCCCCATGGATGCCGGCGAGTACGCCGCGTTCTACGATGCGCTGACGCACGCCGAGAAAGCCACGGTCCACGACCTCGACCGGGAGCGGTTCTTCGAGGGCTGCCTGCCGATCGAGGTGCTCGCGCACCGGGGCGTGGACACCCTGCGCTTCGGGCCGATGAAGCCCGTCGGCCTGCCGGACCCGCGCACGGGCCGCCCGCCGTACGCCGTCGTGCAACTGCGGCAGGACAATCTGGCCGCCGACCACTACAGTCTCGTGGGGTTTCAGACGCAACTCAAGTGGGGTGAGCAGGCGCGTGTGCTGCGGATGATCCCCGGCCTCGAGCGGGCCGAGTTCGTCCGCTTCGGCATGGTGCACCGCAACACGTACATCAACGGGCCGACCGTGCTTCGCGAGACGTGGCAGGCGCGGCAGCGCGACGACCTGTTGTTCGCCGGGCAGATCTCGGGGGTCGAAGGGTACGTGGAATCCGCGGCGTCGGGCCTGCTCGCGGGCATCAACGCGGCGGCGCTGGCCAGGGGCGACGCGCCGAGGCCCGCTCCGCGGTGCACGGCGATTGGCGCCCTCGCGTATTATGTGTCGCACGCGTCGGCCGGGAACTACCAGCCCAGCAACATCACGTTCGGCATCATCGAGCCGCTGCCGTCGCCGCCGCGAAAGGCCGCGGCGCGGCGGACGGCAACGGCGGAGCGCGCACTGGCGGCCCTCGCAGACTGGATGCGGTGAAGGACCATCTGAAGGCGTTCCTCGAGTTCCTGCGGTTCAACCGCGGCGCGTCGCCGCACACCGTGCGCGCGTACGACGGGGACGTGTCGCAGTTCCTCGAGTTCCTGCCGATTCACAACGGGAAGCCGAAACAGGACCAGCAGCCGGCCGACTGCGATGCGGCGGCCATCCGCTCGTTCCTCGCCGAGTTGTACCGCACGCATCGGTCTCGCAAGACCGCCGCGCGGAAGCTCGCGTCGGTGCGGGCGTTTGTCCGCTACCTGCGCCGGGAAGGCTTCGTCGAGGACGACGCCGGGGCGCTGGTGGCCACGCCGAAGGTCGAAGACAAGCTGCCTGCGCATCTCGAGATCGACGAAATGATCGCCCTGCTCGAGACGCCGGACCTCTCGGCGCCGCTCGGCCGCCGCGATCGGGCGATGCTCGAGCTGTTTTACGCGTCGGGACTCCGGTTGAGCGAACTGGTCGGCCTCGACATCGACCACGTCAATCTGGGGGGGCGGATGGTGCGCGTGCTGGGGAAGGGCGGCAAGGAACGCGTCGTGCCGTTCAACACGAGCGCCGAGCGGGCGATCCGCGCGTACCTCAAGGACCGCCCTCAGCTGGAGCATGAGGCCGGGCGTCTCAGGGAGGGACCGCCGAAGCCCGCGTCGAAGGACGCCGCGGTGCGACGTCCCGTCCGGCGCTCGGCGGCGGTTGGGCATCAGCCCGCACGCCCTGCGCCATTCGTTCGCGACGCATCTCCTCGAGCGTGGCGCCGATCTGCGCGCGATCCAGGAACTGCTGGGCCATTCGCAGTTGTCGACGACGCAGCGCTACACCCACGTCAGCGCCGCGCAGCTCATCGAGGTCTACCGCAAGGCCCACCCCCGCGCGAAGTCGTAGTCGGGGTCAGACTCCGGGGTCAGACTCCGGGGTCAGACTCCGGGGTCAGACTCCGATTCTCACTCTCAGTTCAGTCTCATTTTCGCGGCGTGCGAGAAAGCACGAGATAGGCGCCGACCGCGACGACGAGGGCGGGCAGGGTGCCGCCCCAGGGACTGGCAAGGTAGTAGGCGAGCGCGCCGGCGGCCCAGGCCGCGACGCCGGGCACGAGCACGCCGCGATACGGCCCGGCCGGGTCGTAGAGATCCGGCACATGCGTCACCGGACGCCGGAACCGGTAGTGGGCCAGCAGGACGCCCCCGACGGGCACCAGCACACCGCCGAGCACGACCATGAACTCCGCGTAGCGATCGAGCCACGCGCCGTAGAAGAGTCCGACGAGCGTGCCGACGATCCCGATCGACCAGATCGACCATTGCTCGCTGGCCCTGGGGAAGATGCTCTTCCACGCGAGCCCCGACATGTAGATGTTGACGAAGTTCGTCGTGACCGTCGCGAGCACCATCAGCACGGCGCCGGCCCACCCCAGGCCGATGGCCGCCATCATGGCGCCGGGATCGGTGCTGGCCGCTACGCGCGCCGCCGCCAGCCCGAGCGGCATCATCCACAGGCTGGTGAGCACGAGTCCCAGGAACACCGCCATGGCGCTCGTGCGTTCCGACTTCGTGTAGCGCGAGTAATCGGCGAACATCAGAATCCACGACACCTGGTAGCCGACCACGATGTCGAGGCCGCGGAACCACGAACCCGCGGGCTTGGGCGACGCCAAGGCCTGGAGATTGGGCGGCGCCTGGATCACCGCCCACGTGATGACGCCGCCGACGATCAGCAGGAGCGGAACGGCGATCCGATCCGCCAGGCCGACGGCGCGCGGCCCGAGCGCGACCACGGCGGTTGACACCACGCCGAGCCCAATCACCCAGAGGGGCATCGCGGAGGGACCGCCGAGCAGGCGCGCACCGACGGACGCGGCGATGACGTTGTTGACCGCAATCCACGCGAAGTTGGTCACGTAGAGGAGCGCGGCGACCAGGCCGGCACCGCGGACGCCCAGCGCGGCGCGCGCGGCGATCACCGACGGCACGCCGAGCCTTGGGCCCAGCACCGACAACGCTGCGACGAGCATCGATCCGCCGGTCGCGCCCGCGCAAATCAGCACGACCGCGGCCGTGGGCCCGTAGTCCGCGGCCAGCGCCGCGCCCACCTGGAGCGTGGTGGCGACGATGTTGGCGCCGGCGAAGATGACGAACAGGTCCAGGCCGCGTTGCGTGCGCGCGCCGGCCGGGACCGGACTGATGTCGGCAGCGTTCATGCGGGAAGGATACAGGGAACGGACGGCGTCGGGACTCGGGATTCGACGGCGCCGCTCATCTTACGTACAACGTGGGCGCGGGCTGGCGGGTTCCGGGAAATCCGCAGGAAATCTGCGTTCTTGACTGGCCGGCAGGTGGGGCGCATCGTGGAGCGATGGCGGTCCTGTGATCGCCGGGATGGTCCGAGCGCCCGCGCCGGAGAGGAGTGGCTGTGACCCGACGTCAGAAGCTCGATATGATGCTGCCCGTCGTGAGCGGCATGGCCTGTGCCGTGAGCGCGTACACCACGCAGCAAGGCCTCGCGACCGCGACGTCCGATCTGCTGGTCTCCGTCGGCGTCGCCTTCACGGGCGGCGCGTTCCTGTTCGTCTTCTCGCTGTTCCTGATGTGGCGTTTTCCGTACGCCGATCGGCACCGGCAGGTGGGCTACGGCATCGTTGCGCTTGTCGTGATGCTGCTGGCGTTCGGGTTCTCGACCCAGTGGAGCGTCATTGCGATGGGAGGCAAAGACGCGCTCGCCATCCACATGCAGGGGGTGCTCGACCAGTCGGACGGCGTCGCACTGCGCCAGTTGCGACAAGGCGCGATCGAAGCGAACCTGGCGCCGCAGTTGGCGAGCCTCGCGCAGCAGTACGAGGATCTCGCAAGCCGCGAAAGCCGGGGTGCGTTCTCGGGGCTGCGCGGTGAAGGCAGTGTCGTCGCCACGCTCCGGAACATGTCCCAGATGTTCGCCAACCTGAGTCGCACGGTGAAGAACGTGGATGGCGAGAAGAAGGCCCTGTATGACAGTT
>JAPKZP010000244.1 GCA_026393735.1 Acidobacteriota bacterium | reverse complement strand
GCGACCTGGGCCGCCTGCTGTGCCAGGGACGCCGCGATCGGCGACGCCGCGTCCTGGGCGGACGCCGGGGCGGCCGCGCCCGCCGCGATCGCGAGGACGAGCATCGCTGCGGCCGCCGGCGCCGTCCCGCGCTTGCGGAACAGCCACGCCGTGATGTCGTCGAGGATCGAGTACGCCACCGGCACGACGATCAGCGTGAGCAGGGTGGATGTGATGAGGCCGCCGACGACCGCGCGAGCCATCGGCGCCCGGAACTCGGCGCCTTCGCCGAGGCCGAAGAACAGGGGCAGCATGCCGAAGATCATGGCGGTGGTCGTCATGAGAATGGGCCGCAGCCGGGTCCGCCCGGCCGTGATGATCGCCTCGCGCCGATCGAGGCCTCGCCCGCGCAGGACCTTCGTGTAGTCGATCAGCAGGATGGCGTTCTTTACCACGAGCCCCATCAGCATGATGAGGCCGATGAGCGACATGATGTTGATCGTGTCGCCGGTGATGCGCAGCATGCCCGCCATGCCGACGATCGACAACGGCAGCGCCAGCATGATCGCCAGCGGGTCGATGAACGACTCGAACTGTGCCGCGAGGATCAGGTAGACGAAGATCACCGCCAGGAACAGGGCTTCGGCCATATAGCCGAACGACTCGACCATCATCTCCGTGTCGCCGCCGAGCATGAGCGTGTACCCCGGCTCCATCTTCACGCGGCTCGCCGCCTCGGTGGCCAGCGTGCCGGCCGTGCCGAGGGGCAGGCCGTCGAGGTTCGCGTCGACGACGAGCTGCCGCGACATGTCGCGGCGGTTAATCTCCGCCGGCGAGGTGGCGCGGGTGAACGTCACCAGGTCCGTCAGCGGTACCAGCGCCGTCCCTGTTGGCGTGGGCACCGTGGTCTTCAAGTCCGCGACCTGCCGGATGTCGCCGCGCAGCGCCTGCGGCAGACGCACGCGGACGTTCACGGCTTCTCCTTCGTTGTCTTCATAGGTCGTGACGGCCTGCCCGCCGACGAGCACGGCCACCATGTTCGCCAGCGCTCCGCTGCCGAGGCCCGACACCGCCGCCCGCTCGCGGTTGACGACCAGCCGGTACTCCGGCAGTTCGTCCTCCATGCCCGCCTCGATGTCGACGATGCCGGGCACGGCGTAGAGCTCCCGTTTGATCGCAGCCGCGTACTTCTTCAGGGTCACGATGTCGTCACCCTGGATGGCCACCTGCAGCGGTTTCTGCCAGGCGTCCGGATCCTCCTGCACCGACAGCAGGACGCCGGGCACCTTCTCCAGGCGCAATCGAGCGTCGTGCCGGACCTGGTTGGTCGTGCGCGTCCGGTCCTTCTTGTCGGCCAGCTTCACGAAGACCGACGCGTCGCGCACGGTGTCCGCGTCGCCCGACGCGATGGCGCCGTACGTGTACCGGACCTCCGGGAACTCGCCGAGGCCCTTGAGCACCTCCTCCAGCCGGCCGCGCGTTTCCGCGACGGACGACCCCGGCGCGCTCTTCAGCTTCAGCAGGAACTCGCCCTGGTCCATCGGCGGCTGGAACTCCGCCTGCAGCGTCATGAAGATCCCGATGCCCCCGACGAACGCGAGGACCGCCGCGCCCACGACCGGGGCGCGGTGGTCGAGGGCGAAGCCGATGACCCCCTTGTACCAGTCGGCCAGCTTCTCGAACCAGTCGTTGAAGGCGTCGAGCGGCCGGTGCCACCAGCTGCGCTTGCCCTTCCGCTCGATGTCCGGGTCGTGCCACCGCGACGAGAGCATCGGGTCGAGCGTGAACGACACGAACAGCGACACGAGCACCGCGAAGGCCACGGTCATCCCGAACTGGAAGAAGAAGCGCCCGATGATGCCCTTCATGAAGGCCACCGGGACGAACACCGCGATGATCGACATCGAGGTGGCCAGCACCGCCAGGCCGATCTCGCTCGTGCCCTCGCGGGCCGCCGTGAAGTGATCCTGGCCGTGCTCGAGGTGCCGCACGATGTTCTCGCGCACGACGATCGCGTCGTCGATGAGCAGCCCGATCGCCAGCGACAGCGCCATCAGCGTGAGCATGTTCAGCGTCATGCCGAGGAAGTACATGATGATGAACGACGAGATGACCGAGATCGGCAGCGTCAGGCCCGTGATGACCGTCGACCGCCACGAGTTCAGGAAGAAGAAGACGATCAGGACCGTCAGCAGGCCGCCGATGACCAGCGTGTCCTCGACGTCGGCCACGGCCTGGCGGATGAAGACCGAGGTGTCGCGCACGATCTGAATGTCCGTGCCCGGCGGCACTTCCTGCTTCAGCTGTTCAATGGCCGCGCGCACCCTGTCGACCACGTCGACCGTGTTGGCCTTGGTCTGCTTGGTGATGTCGATAGCCACGGCCGGCTCGCCGTTGATGAGCGCGAGCGACCGCTGCTCCTCGATGG
>JAPKZP010000685.1 GCA_026393735.1 Acidobacteriota bacterium | reverse complement strand
GGCGCGGAGGAACTGGGGTACCTCAACCGCGAGGGCGTCGGCGTGCCGATCGACGTGTCTCAGCCGTTCCTGCTGGTCTCGCAGCATCCCGTGACGACCGAGTACGGCAGCGGCGAGCGCCAGATTGCCGAGACCCTCGAGGCGCTCGACACCCTCCAGCTCCCGACGATCATGCTGTGGCCCAACGTCGACGCCGGGTCGGAGGACATCTCGCGCGGCATGCGCAAGTTCCGCGAGAAGCGGCGGCCCGGCTACATGCACTTCTACAAGAACTTCCCGGTGGAGATGTTCATCCGCCTCATGAACCGGACCGCGTGCCTCGTCGGCAATTCCAGCGCCCCGATTCGTGAAGGAGCGTTCCTGGGCACGCCGGCGGTGAACATCGGATCGCGCCAGGCGGGACGCGAGCGCGGAAGCAATGTGGTCGACGTACCGACCGACCGCGTCGCCATCGTCGAGGCGATCCGCCGGCAAATCGCGCATGGGAAGTACCCATCCGAGCACATCTACGGCGACGGGCATGCCGGCCCGCGCATCGCCGAGATTCTGGCCACACGCGAACTGCACGTGCAGAAACAACTCCTCTACTGACATGTACGTCCTGGGCGTCATCCCTGCGCGTGGCGGATCCAAGGGCATCCCAGGCAAGAACCTCGCGCCGGTCGCCGGCAAGCCCCTGATCGCCTGGACCATCGAGGCAGCCCGTGCGAGCCGGCGTCTCAGCCGGACCGTTGTCTCAACCGACGACCCTGCGATCGCGCGCGAAGCGCTCAGGCTCGGCGCGGGAGTCCCGGGGCTGCGGCCGGCAAGCCTGGCTGAAGACCACACACCGATGCTGCCCGTACTGGCTCACGCGCTTGCGTTCTTCGGGTCCGGCGGTGGGATCGAGCCCGACGCCGTCGTCTTGCTCCAGCCGACGTCGCCGCTGCGCACGGCGGCGCATATCGATGCGGCCATCGACCTGCTCGAGGCGACGGGCGCGGACTCGGTCGTGAGCGTAGTCGAGGTGCCGCACCAGTTCAATCCGGTATCGGTCATGACGATCGCTGGGGACCGACTCGTTCCGTTCGGCGGGCAGCCGACAGTTGCCCGGCGGCAGGACAAACCTCGTGTGTTTGCCAGAAACGGCCCGGCGGTGCTGGCCGTGCGACGGCAGGTCCTCATCGCGGCGCAAAGCCTCTATGGCGAGGACTGCCGGCCGCTGGTGATGACACCGGAAGAGTCGATCGACGTCGACAGCGCCTGGGAGCTCGAGGTGGTCGACTGGCTGCTCCGGCGCCGGCTCGCATCCGAGGCGGGCCGATGAAGATCGCGATTTCCGCGGTGCACTTTGCCGCGCTCAGGAACTTCGAGGGCGTCGTCGCGGCGTTGGCGGAACGCGGCCACGACGTGGTGCTGGTGGCGGACGAACCGGATGACATGGGCGGCGCGCGCCTGGCCGACGATCTCGCTCGCCGGTTTCCGGAGCGTGTGCAGGCGCGGCTTGCGCCGTCGCACGAAGGCGTGCCGTGGTTCGTCACGGCCCGCAAGCTGCGGCAGGGGCTCGACTACGTGCGGTTTCTGGACCCTCGCTACCGGCCGTTTCCCAAGCTCCAATCCCGGTCCCGGGAGCGCGTGCCCAGAAGCCTCGTCTGGTTCCTGGGCATGCCGGGCGCCGGAACCCGCGTCGGCCGCGACCTGGTCACGTGGTTGCTCGGCGAGATCGACCGCGCCATGCCGCAGAGCGAGCCCATGGAGGCGTTCCTGCGCGACCTTCGCCCCGACGTGCTGGTCCTGGTGTCGGTCACCAACCCGCGAACTCCCCAACTCGATCATCTGCGCGCCGCGCAGGCCGTCGGCATCCCGACCGTGGCCGCCATTTACAGCTGGGATCACCTGTCGAGCAAGGCGCTGATCCGCGTGATGCCTCACGCGGTCTTCGTCTGGAACGACACGCAGAAGCAGGAGGCTGTTGACCTCCACGGGATCCCCGATTCGCGCGTGGTCGTGACCGGCGCGCAGTGCTACGACCAGTGGTTCGGGCGCCAGGCGAGCCGGACGCGCGAGGCGTTCCTGGCGGATATGGAGCTACCCACCGACCGGCTGCTTCTGCTGTACGTGTGCTCGGCGCTGACGCCGGACCCGAAAGAATCGCGGTTCACGCGGGCGTGGCTCGAAGCGATCCGAACGAGCGACGATGAACCGCTGAGGCGGGCCTCCGTCATCATCCGGCCCCACCCGGAGCGCCGGGCCGAGTGGGAGAACGTCGACTGGTCGGACCTGGGCCCGGTCCGGATTGCCGGAGCCAATCCCCTCACGGCATCGGCCAAGAACGACTATTTCGACGCGCTGCTGCACAGCGCCGCAGTCGTCGGCCTCGTCACGAGCGCGTTTCTCGAGGCCGCCATCGCCGGCCGTCCCGTCCTCACGGTCCTTCCGCCGGAGCTGCACGAGCACCAGGAAGGCATGCTCCATTTCAAGTACCTGCTCGACGTCGATGGGGGGCTGCTGACGACCGCCCGTTCGCTGCCCGAGCACGTGCGACAGCTCGAGGCGGCGGTCCAGCCCGAGTGGGGGGGACGCTCCCAGCAGGATCGGTTCTTGCGCGCGTTCGTGAGGCCGTACGGACTCGACGCGCCAGCAACGCCGCGTTTTGTGGAGGCGCTCGAACAGGCGCCGGCGCTGCCCGCGCCCGATCCCGTGAGAAAGCCCAGGGCTTGGGCCAGGCGCGTCGCGGCGTGGCTCATCAATCCCGAGAACCGATGGGCACAGTGGATTCTGCGATCCAGGCGGGAGGCGGTCGAGTGGAAAGCCCGCGCCGAACAACTCGCGCGGAACCGGGCGGAAAAGAAGGCCCGCCGCCGGACCAAGGCGGGTAAGCTCCGCGAATTGGAGGCGTACAGGGCGGCCAAGCACGAGGCGGACCGCGTACGTCAGGCCGAGAGGGACCGCGACTCGAGGGCTGGCGTGCCGTGAACGTGCTGTTTGTGACCCGCCACTTCGGTTGCCTCCGCAACTTCGAAGGCCCCGTATTCGCGCTGGCATCTCGCGGGCACGACGTGCACCTCGTGGCGCATCAGGACGACATCCTCGGCGGACAGGCGATGGTCGAACGATGGGCGGCGGCCAATCCGCGCCTCACATGGGAGCGGCTGCCGGACACCGAGCCCGGAGAATGGGACGATCTCGCCACCCGGTTGAGGCTCATCGTCGATTACCTCCGCTACCTCGACCCGCGCTACAGGACCGCGTCAGGCCTGTTGCGTCGGGCGACCGGGCGCACACCACAGATCATTCTGCGGGTGACGGAGCGGCGGTGGGCGCGCAGCGCGCCGGGGCGCCGGGCGCTCCGGTGGATCCTGCTGGCGCTCGAACGGGCTCTCCCGCGTCCTTCGCGTGTGGACGCCTTTCTGGCCGCCCGCGCCGCCGACGTCGTTCTGTTCACGCCACTGCTGGCTCTCGGATCCGAGGAGATGGACTATCTCGAGGCAGCGGTCGATCGAGGCACGCCCTCGGCCTTCTGCGTGTGGAGCTGGGACAATCTCTCGAGCAAGGCGCT
>JAPKZP010000748.1 GCA_026393735.1 Acidobacteriota bacterium | reverse complement strand
CGACCCTGGACCCGCGTTTCAACATCGCCTACCGGTTTGGATCGATTTTCCTGGCGGAGCCATTTCCGAATGGACCCGGGCGCACGGACCTGGCCGTGGCGCTCCTCGAGAAGGGCCTGGCGGTGCAGCCCGGGAAGTGGCAGTACGCGCACGATGCAGGCTTCGTCTACTACTGGTGGCTCCAGGACTACCGTGCCGCCGCGGGCTGGTTCGATCGCGCCGCGAAGATCGACGGCGCCCCGTGGTGGATGCGGTCGATGGCGGCGTCGACGTTGGCGCAGGGAGGTGACCGGCGATCGTCGCGCATCCTGTGGCAGCAGCTGTACGAGACCGCCGAACACGAGTGGGTGAAGAACAACGCCCGCCTCAAACTCGCGCAACTGGACGCCCTCGAGCAGATGGACGAGTTGGCCGCGCTCGTGCGCCGGTACGCGCAGGCCACCGGACGGTTTCCCCAGTCGTGGGCCGCGCTCGAGGCTGTCGGCTGGTTGCGCGGCGCGCCGCTCGATCCGGCGGGCGCGCCGTACGTGCTCGACGCGGCGCAGCCCGGTGGCGTCGTCCTCTCCCGGGAGTCGCCGCTCTCGCCGATCCCGGCCGCCTTCACGCCGAAGACAGGTCCGACATCATGACGACCGACTGGCTCCTGCTGTTTGCCGGGCTCCTCGGGCTCGCCGTGGGCAGCTTCCTCAACGTGTGCATCTACCGGGTCCCGCTCGAGCAGTCGCTGCTCCTCCCGGGATCGCGCTGCATGGTCTGCAACCGATCGCTGCGGTGGTTCGAGAACGTGCCGGTCGTCGCCTGGATCGTGCTCCGGGGGCGGTGCCGGACGTGCCATACGAGCATCCCGGTCGTGTACCCGCTGGTCGAAGCGTTCACGGGGATCATGTTCGTGTGGGCGACGTGGCACTACGGCCCGGGATGGCTGCTGTTCTCGCGCCTGCTGCTCGGGTGCGCGCTGGTGGTGCTGTTCTTCATCGACCTGCACCATCGCATCCTGCCCAACGTCATCACCGTCCCGGGCACGATCATCGGGTTCATCTTGAGCTTCGTGACACCCCCCGGCTGGGTCTCGTCACTCGTCGGGCTCGTCATCGGGGGCCTGATTCCGCTGGTGCTCGCCGAGGTGTACCTGCGTGTCCGCAAGGTCGAAGGCCTCGGTATGGGCGACGTGAAGATGCTGGCCCTCGTCGGCGCGTTCCTGGGCTGGAAGCTCGTGCTCCTGACCCTGGCGCTGGGATCCTTCCTCGGGTCGGCCGTCGGGCTGGGCCTGATCGTGGCCCGCCGGGGCGACATGAAGCTCGCGCTGCCGTTCGGCACGTTCCTGGCCATCGCGGCGGCCGTGTCCGCCACGGTCGGTGACCAGATCATCATCTGGTACCTCGGCTTCTATCGCTAGACGCCACGCCGCCTTCCTGGACTTTAGGCCGCGGCCACCCGCGGCCGACTGCCCAGATCTGGCACTGAGTGTCAGGTATTGCGAGTCATTCCGCGGCACCCTGCCTTGACCCGCTAAGGTCGCCTCGCCGTAACTCATTGTTGGATCAGAGAATCGCCACCGGCGACCTTCGACGCCCCGGCTGGTACCGCTCTTGCGTTGCATCGTGGCGATGAGCCGGGCGGCTATCGAGGCGGCGCCAGCAACCGATAACCACACTGGTAAGGCATGTGTATACAGCGCCCGGACAGATGGTTCGGTTACAGGGAGAGGACCCATCGGACGGCGGCAGCCTGCGCGGGGTTCACGCTCGTTGATGTCCTCGTCACGGTGGCCATCATCGGCGTGCTGGCAGCCGTGGCCGTGGTGATGCTCGCGAACAGCCTGGCGTCGATGCAGCTGGGCATTGCTGCCGGTTCCGTGGCGCGCGAGTTGCGCAGTGCGAGGATGACGGCGGCGTCGATGAACCAACCCGTGCGGGTGCGGTTCAACTGCCCCTCCGCAGGAGAGTACCGGACCGTGGAACTCATCGGCACGCCGGGGACTCCGGACGCCCGGGACAGCGACGGTGATGCGACCCGGTGCAGCGGAACGACATATCCGTACCCGGCGGCCGACCAGAACCCGTTGACGCGTCCGAACAACGACGGGCCTATCCGCCGGTTGCCGACGGGTCTCACGTTCGGGGCGGTTCAGACCATCGAGTTCTGGCCCAACGGGTCGGCCCACATCAATGGGGGCGGCAACCCGTGGCCGTCGATCCCGGTGGCGGGCATCACGCTGTCGGTGGTGAAGGGCACGACGACGAAGTCTATGGTGGTGAATGGACTTGGCAAAATCGGAGTCCGCTGATCGCGCCGCGGGGTTTTCCCTCGTCGAGGTGTTGTTCGCCACGGCCATTCTGGCGACGGCCCTGGTCGGGCTCGCCCAGATGTTCGCCGTCGCCATCCAGGCGAACACGTCTGCCCGATCGACCACCTTCGCGACGATTCTCGCTGAGCAGAAGATGGAGCAACTGCGTGAATTGCGGTGGTCGTTCGATTCAGACGGCGGGACGGTGACCGACCTCCAGACGAATCTCGCCTACACGCCGCCGAACGCGAACGGTTCAGGGCTGATGCCCTCGCCGTCGAATGCCCTGCAGCAGAACACCGCCGGCTGCGTCGACTACCTCGACGCGACAGGCAAATGGGTGGGCACAGGAGCCCAGCCGGTGGCAGGCACGGTGTTCATCCGCCGGTGGTCCATCACGCCGCTGCCGGTGGACCCCGCTGACACGCTGATTCTGCAGGTCTTCGTCACGCACGCCCGGAAGGCCGGCGCCATCGGCTCTGCCGGCGGCGCGCGGCTGTCGGATCAGGCCCGGCTGATGAGCCTCAAGACGCGGAAGTCCCCATGACGCGCCACCGAGGCTTCACGCTCATCGAGATGCTCGTCGCCATGGCGATCATGACGGTCGTGATGGGAGCGGTCTTCACGGTCTTCAACCCGTCACAGGGCGCGTTCCAGACGCAGCCGGAGGTCTCCGACATGCAGCAGCGGCTCCGTGTAGCCGCTAGGCTGTTCCAGTCCTTTGAACACCAACTCAGTCGCAGCTTGATACGCCGCACCCTTGAAGTTGCCCACCATGGGGGTGTACAGCTTGTCGCTGGCGTTTTGCTTGCCCACTTTGGCGGCCATGCGTTGGAAGGTTTCTTCCACTTGTGCCTTGGTCACCACACCGTGGTGCAACCAGTTGGCCATGTGCTG
>JAPKZP010000321.1 GCA_026393735.1 Acidobacteriota bacterium | reverse complement strand
GGGTGCTGCTGGGTAAGCGGGAAGTGGCATCGCGCGCCTACGTGTCGTGGTTCAACTTCAAGGGCCGCGACCAGCAGCGCAAGGTCGGCTCATTGTCGGGGGGCGAGCGCAACCGGGTCCATCTTGCGAAGCTGCTCAAGCGGGGCTGCAACCTGCTCCTGCTGGACGAGCCGACGAACGACCTCGACGTCGACACGCTGCGCGCGCTCGAGGACGCCATCCTCGATTTCGCCGGCTGCGTCGTGGTCATAAGCCACGACCGCTGGTTCCTGGACCGTATCGCGACCCACATGCTCGCCTTCGAGGGCGACAGCAAGGTGGTCTGGTTCGAGGGCAACTACCAGGACTACGAGGTCGATCGTCACCGGCGGCTTGGCGCCGAAGCCGACCGGCCGCACCGCATCAAGTACCGGAAACTGACCCGGTAGCGGCGAGTTCAGGCGAGAGGCGGAAGGCGAGGGGCGAGGGGCGAGAGGGAAGACCGACGCACGTTACTCGCGGCTCCACGACCCGGAGCCGCGGGGATCAGCTAAGATTGGCCGTTCGCCCCCGGCTCTCATGCTTCCCGATTCGCCCGAAAGAGGTTCATCGTGCGACGACCTGGCGTATTGATTACCGGTGCAAGCGGAGAAATCGGGCACGGCCTGATTTCGCGGCTCGCCCAGGACAGTTCAACGACCATCGTGACGCTGGACGTGCGCGGGCTCGAGGCCGCGCAAGGACGGATGGTGCATCGCGAGATCATCGGGTCCATCACCGACACGTCCGCGCTCGAGCGGATCCTCGCCGAGTTCGACATCGACCACGTCTATCACCTCGCCGCCTATCTCTCGACCCGCAGCGAGTTCACGCCGGTTACTGCGCACCAGGTCAACGTCGAAGGGACGATGAACCTGCTCGAGTTCGCGCAGAAACAGGCGGAGTCGCACGGCCGGCCAGTCATCTTCCTCTACCCGTCATCGATCGCCGCGTACGGCATGCCCGACCTCGAGACCAAGGCCAAGTCCGGCCGGGTCCGCGAGGACGAGTTCAACACGCCGACGACGATGTACGGCTGCAACAAGCTGTATTGTGAGCAACTCGGGCGCTACTACGCCCGGCACTACAAGCAGTTGTCCGCCGAGCCGATGGCGGGCCGGGTGGATTTCCGGGCCGTGCGGTTCCCCGGCCTGATCTCCGCCGTGACCGTGCCGTCGGGCGGCACGTCGGACTACGCGCCGGAGATGATCCACGCCGCGGCCAAGGGAGAGCCCTACGCGTGCTTCGTCCGGCCCGACACGCGCATCCCGTTCATGGCCATGCCGGACGCCATCGAGGTTCTGCTGAAGTTGGCGTTTGCGCCCAGGACGAGCCTGACGAAGACCGCCTACAACGTCGGGGCGTTCAACCCCTCGGCCGACGAGGTGCGCGCTGTCGTGGCGAAGAACTTCCCCGGCGCCGACATCTCCTACAAGGTCGACGCGAAGCGACAGGGGATCGTGGATTCCTGGCCGGCCGACGTCAACGATTCCGCCGCCCGTGCCGACTGGGGGTTTGCCCCGCAGTACGATTTCGACCGCGCGTTCTCGGAGTACCTGATCCCGATGATCCGGGAGCGCTACGCGAAGTGACGCAGGACTGAAGTCCTGCTCCACAACCTGTTCAGTGGGGACTTGGATCGTGGCAAGCAGGGCTGACGTCCCGCTCCACGGCGTGTTCAGTGACGACTTGGATCGTGGCACAGGGCTTCAGCCCTGTGAACAGTAATGGACCTGAAATCGCTCATCAGGCACGCGAACGGTGACGAACCGGCCGATCTGCTGCTGCGGAACGGCCGTGTCGTCAACGTGCTGAGCGGCGAAATCCTGCCCGCGCACATCGCCATCGCCGGCGAGACCATCGTCGGCTTCGGGGATTACCCGGCGCGCGCGGAAATGGACCTTGGCGGGTCGTTTGTCTCGCCCGGGTTCATCGACGCGCACGTCCACATCGAGAGCGCTCTCGTGCCGCCCGCCGAGTTCGCGCGGGCGGTCGTGCCCCGCGGCACGACGACGGTCATCACCGACCCGCACGAAATCGCGAACGTCCTCGGCCTCGAGGGCATCCGCTTCATGTTCGAGAGCGCCAAGTACGGCCCGCTCAGCATGTACGTGATGGTCTCGTCCTGCGTGCCGGCCACCAGCATGGCAACCAACGGTGCCGTGCTCCACGGGTACGACCTGTTCCCGTTGAAGTCCGATCCCTGGGTGCTCGGCCTCGCCGAGGTGATGAACTTCCCCGGGGTCGTCAGTGGCGACGACGCGGTGCTGGAGAAGATCGGGGCGTTCCACGACCGTGTCATCGACGGGCACAGCCCCGGTTTGAGCGGCCGAGCCCTGCAGGCCTACGTTGCCGCCGGCATCCAGTCAGATCATGAGTCGACGACGGCCCAAGAGGCGCTCGAGAAGCTGCGCCTCGGCATGCTCGTCATGATCCGCGAAGGCACCGTCGCACGCGACCTGGCGGCGCTGGTGCCCGCAGTCAACGCGGCGAACCAGCACCGGTTCTGTTTCTGCACGGACGACTGCCAGCCGGCCGACCTCGTGGCCCGCGGCGGGATTGACCACGCCATCCGGAGCGCGATCACCCAGGGCATGGATCCCGTCACGGCGATCCGGCTCGCCACCTGGAATCCCGCTCAGCACTTCCGCCTGTATCACCGCGGTGCCGTGACGCCAGGGCGGCGAGCCGACCTCGTCGTATTCGACCAGTTGTCGGAGCCGAGGCCGCGGCTCGTGTTCCGCAATGGCCTGCTGGTCGCGCGGGACGGCGACATGACCGTCGCTGCGCGCCCGCCAGCTCGCGCACTGCGCAGCACGATGAACATCGCCTGGGACCAGGTCGATTTCCGGATCCCGGCAGACGGCCGGCGGGCGCGAGTCGTCGGGGTCGTGCCGAACCGGCTGGTCACCACGAGCCTGGTGGACGAACCGCTGCGCCGGGACGGCGCAGCGCTGGCCGATCCGGCGCGGGACCTGCTGAAAATGGCCGTGATCGAGCGCCACATGGCGTCAGGCGGGATGGGGAAGGGGTTCGTCCGGGGCATGGGTCTTCGACACGGGGCCATGGCGTCGTCCGTGGCCCACGACCACCACAACGTGGTCACGGTCGGGGCCGACGACGCCTCCATGATGACTGCGGCGCGCCGCGTCGCCGCGCTGCATGGC
>JAPKZP010000263.1 GCA_026393735.1 Acidobacteriota bacterium | reverse complement strand
CTGATGTGACGGCGTCGCGCGGAGCTGGCCCGCGGAACGACGAGGTTTTCGGCCGTCTTCTGCATGGCCGCCCCTCGCCCGAGCGGGCGTTCCTCTCCCTCCACGGCCGAGGGCGTTGCCACGCCTGTCGCCGCCGCCCAGGACCCGAACGGCCTTTGCGGTTCGGAGTCGCACCTTTCTGCTACTCTGGTGCGCAGCCATGAAGAGGACCACGAAGCTGACTCGGGCCGGCATCCTAAAGTTGCTGCACGAACACGAGGCGATGCTCCGGCGGTACTCGGTTAGACGCATTGGCCTCTTTGGCTCCTACGTGCGCAACCGGCCGCGCAGAGGCAGCGACGTCGACTTCCTCGTGGAGTTCAACGCGCCGACGTACGACAACTTCTACGACTTGAGCGTCTCGCTCGAACGTCTGTTGAGACGCAGAATCGAGTTGGTCACCGAGGGCAGCCTGAGTCCTCATCTGCGGCCGTTTGTCGAAGAAGAGGTTGCGTGGCATGAAGTCCAATAAGGTCTTCCTCAGCCACATCCTTGCCGAGGCCAACTTTCTGATCGCGCGCACTCAGACCCTGTCGTTCGCTGAGTTCGCTGCGGACGATGTGCTGACCAGGGCCTGCACGCGAAGCGTCGAGATTATCGGCGAAGCGGTCAAGAACCTCTCGCCCGAGTTCCGGAAGGCGCAGGGGCACGTTGAGTGGCAGAGAATCGCCGGCATGCGGGACCGGCTCATCCATGGCTACTTCGACGTTGACCAGACCATCTTGTGGGATGTCATCCAGCATCGCGTTCCAGAACTGAGACGGCACGTGGAGGAGTTGCTGAAGCGCGAACAGTGACCGGCGGTTCTTGTAAACGGAGACATGGGTGGCGAGACAAAGCTCGTTCGGGGTGTGCGCACTCTGCGGAGCGCGTGCCGGCAAGGTCGCGATGGGGAGGCACGTCCGGGCGTGTCTCAGTGAAAGGTCGGGCGGAGCCCGCTCTCGAGTGCTGCTCGTGCGGGTCCAGCCTCCCGGTGCGCCGATGTTCTGGCTGGACGTTGCGGTCGGGCCGACGGCGAAACTGAAGGACCTGGACGGCCTTTTGCGGCGCGTCTGGCTCGAGTGCTGTGGTCACCTGAGCGAGTTCTACCGAGGCCCACGCAACAGGGCACCCATGAACAGGACGGTCCACGAGGTCTTGGGGACGCCAGGAACCCGCTTGGGCTACGTGTACGACTTCGGCTCCAGCACCGAACTGATCGTGAGTCACGCAGGAGTGGTCGAGGCGACATCCGTGGCGAAGGTCCAGGTCGTTGCCCGCAACGAAGCGCCCCGGTGGTCGTGCGAAGTCTGCGGTCAGGCAGCGACGACGCTCTGTGCGGAGTGCGCCAAAGCCGACGGCGGCTTCTATTGCGCGAAGCATGCGTCAAAGCACGAGTGCGGCGAGGAACTGCTGCGTCCGGTGGCGAACTCGCCGCGCATGGGCGTATGCGGCTACGCCGGCGAGGCATGACGGTGCGCTCGATTGGACCGCCGCCGCGCCGTTGCTGCGTTTGGGGGCGAATTGGGGGTTCGAACGGCGGGTCGAGCGGATCGCGCAGGATGTGAGGAGCGGTTTTTCCGAGGATTCTCAGATTCCGGCCTGTGTTCGCACACCCTGTCAAGAGCGAATCCCTCTCCCTCCGCCATTCGACTCGCCTGGCTTCGCCCCGTCCGCGAGCCGCCAGGCTCGCTCATGGCAGGCCAGCCCATGGAGAATGCCCTGAGCGAACGAAGTGAGTCGAAGGGCCTCTTCGCTCACCCTTGGCTTGCCTCACCCTCGAGTGAGCTACGGCTTTGCGCAGAAACCTCTCCCGGAGAGAAACCTCTCCCGGAGAGGTTTCACCTTCGGGCGTTACCCCTAATGTAATAACCTCTCCCGGAGAGGTTTGGGGGATGAACAACCGCTCCGGGAGAGGTTGTTCGGAAGAGATCAGTGCGAGCGTAGGGCGATGCGCGCCGGAATAGGATGCACGAGGTTCACGAAGTCCGAGAACCGCATCCGCATCGCATCCACGTGCGTGCCCGCATGGAACGTGATGTCCGGATCCCGCGCGAGTGCCTCTTCCACGTATACCGGCTGACCGTAAAGCGGCCCGAAGGGCGCCATGGCGCCAGTCTCACATTCGGGGTACAACCCCGCGAACACGGGTTCCGTCGCCAGACGCACTTCCCGGGCGCCAAGGGCGGCGCGCAGGGCATCCAGGTCGACCCTGTAATGCGCGGGCAGCATGGCAAGCACAGGCTTGCCATCGGCCATGCAGACGACGGTCTTGGCCCACGCGAGGCCGGGCACATGCGCGGCGGCAGCCTCCTGCTGGGCCGTGAACGCCGCGCGGTGGTGGATGGGGGTGAAGTGAACGCCGCGTGACTCGACGAACTGGCGGATGGACGCTGGGATGGCCATAACGCACCTCGTCTGGTTCGGGGACTTGACGCAAGGCTGAAGCCCTGCGCCACACCTGCAACCGTGATCGACTCAAGCGAACGCCGGCCCAAAGAAAGGGGGCATCGATTAATGTCGGGCCTGGGCGAGCCCGCGTCAAGACGCCCTGAGCTCATTACGCCCGCCCGAGTAGCGCACGACCCTGCCGGGTCCGGCCCGGTCACGCCGGAGGCAAGGTGGCGGAGGCCGGGCCGCCTGGCGTGTGCACGACGACGCCATCGACGAGATCCATGCGTTCCGCCTGGGGGGACACCGGCAAGCCAGGCATGCGCATGATGTCGCCCAGCAGCGGGACGACGTAGCCGGCGCCCGCGGCGAGAAGCAGGTCGCGGACCGTGATTTCGAAATCCGCGGGCCGGCCGAGCTGCTGCGGGTCGTCGGAGAGCGACTTCTGCGTCTTGGCGATGCAGAGCGGCAGCCCGCCGAAGCCAAGCTTCTCGACTTGCGCAAGAGCCCGCTGCGCCTCCTTTGTCCAGTTCACTTCACGGGCGCCATACATCGCCCGGGCGACCTTCTCCATCTTCACGGGAATGGACTCGCACAGGTCGTACAGCGGCGTGAACGGCTTCGCGCGGCGCTCGGCGTGCGCCATCACCATTTCGGCAAGCGACGTCCCGCCCTCGCCGCCTCGCGCGAACACGTCAGACACGGCGAAGGGAACCAGCTCTCTGTCGCACCAGGCCCGGACGACCGCCATCTCCTCGTCGGTGTCGGCGGAGAACCGATTCAATGCCACGACGGGCAATTCGCCGAAGATCCTGATGTTCTCGACGTGCTTTGCGAGGTTCCCGAGCCCGCGCTCGACGGCTGCCGGATCGGGCGTCGTGAGGGCCGTCTTCGCGGCACCGCCGTGCAGCTTGAGCGCGCGGACCGTGGCCACGAGCACAACGGCAGCCGCGTCCAGCCCGGCCGAGACGCACTTGATGTCGAAGAACTTCTCGGCTCCGAGATCGAAACCAAAACCGGCTTCGGTCACGACCCAGTCTGCGTGCGCAAGCGCCAGTTTGGTCGCGACGACGGAGTTGCAGCCGTGCGCGATGTTCGCAAACGGCCCGCCGTGCACGAGCGCGGGCACGCCGTCGCAGGTCTGCACCAGGTTGGGGAGCATCGCGTCCTTGAGGAGGACCATCATGGCGCCGACCGCATGCAGATCCTCGGCCGTCACGGGCGCGCGCTCCGCGGTGAGCGCCACAACGATGCGCGTGAGACGCCGCCGCAAGTCGTCGTATCCCTCCGCCAGGCAGAGCGCGGCCATCACTTCGGACGCCGGCGTGATGTCAAAGCCCGTCTCGCGCGGCACGCCCTCGAGCACGCCGCCCAGGCCAATCACGACATGGCGCAGCGCCCGGTCGTTCATGTCAATCACACGCCGCCACGTCACGCGGCGCGGATCGATGCCGAGCGGATTGCCATGGTGAATGTGGTTGTCGAGCATCGCCGCCAGCAGGTTGTGGGCCGAGCCGATGGCGTGGAAGTCGCCCGTGAAGTGCAGGTTGATGTCGCTCTCGGGCACGACCCGCGCCAGGCCGCCGCCGGTGGCACCGCCCTTCTGGCCGAACGTCGGCCCGAGTGACGGCTCACGCAGCGCGAGACAGACGCGCTGGCCGAGCCGCGCGAACCCCTGCGCCAGGCCGATCGACGTCGTCGTCTTGCCCTCGCCGGCGTCGGTGGGCGTGATGGCAGACACGAGCACCAATCGCCCGGCCGTCCGGCCGGACGCGAGAGCATCCAGCCTGATCTTGGCCTTGTCGAACGGATGATGTCGCCCACCTTCGCGCCATCGGCCGACGTGATCGTGAGGTCGTTGGTGCCGTCCTTCGATGCGCCGGTGCCGTCCTGGATGTGCATCCAGTTGCGGCCGAGGATGCCGCCGTTGAACTTCATGACCTTGCCGCGCACGGTGGCCGGCTTGCCGGCGAGAGCCTTCCGGTTCGCCCACACCGTGGCGATCGTGGTGCCGCCGGCGGGGGGCGTCATCGGCGCGGTGACGTCCGTGACCGGTGCGCTGGGGGCCGCGCCCATCGGCGCGTGGCCGGAGACCATTGCGGGCATTGCTCCCGCGGCCGGCGCGGCCTCGCCCTCACGCCAGATCCGCGAACTGAAGTAGATCAGCGGGAAGTCTCGCTTCAGCGCGTTGCTGTGGAAGTTCTCCATCGGCATTTCGAGCGGGACCACGACCTTGTCGCCGACAGCCACTTTGAACTGGCTCGTGGCGGCCCACAGGTCGCCGGCGTCGGTTTTGACACGGACGTAGGTATAGGTCGCCGCGTCCATGGTCTCGATGACCGTGCCGGTCGCGGTCTGCACGGCGGCTTGCCCCGCGGGCATCGCGGAGGCGGCCGGACCAGCCATCCCGGCCTGCGCAGCCTGGGCGGGTTGGGCCGCGGCTGCGGTCGCGGGCGCCTGGACGACCTCTCCGGCAGTTGCCGCCGGCTTGTTTGCACAGGCCCCCGCAAGCGCCAGGGACAGAGTCACGCACGACACGATCAATCTCGTCACAATCCACACTCCATGCTTGAGTCCACTGCCAGATCATGGGGTCAGGTCCAAAACACAACCTATTCCGACGTTCTGGATCCAATCGCCTGGAGAAGGCTGTGTTTTGGACCTGACCCCCATTGTGGCGCGGGAAGGCGGAGCGAGTAAACGTGCTTGGCGGCGCGACCGTTTGCCGCGCAGGATGTAGACTCATCACGTGCGGATCCGGAACGTTGCCGGCGGCATCGCGGTCGCGGTCTACCTCGCGGTTGCGGCGGCTCGCCTGGGCGCGCCCGGGCCCGCGGGCTTCTACATCGAGCCCACGACCGGGATGGTGCTCGTGACGATTCAGCCCGGCTCGTTCGTCATGGGCAGCTCACCACGAGAGGCCGGCCGGAACGACGACGAATCGCCGCATCGCGTCACGCTGCCGCATACCTTCTACATGGGCCAGCACGAAGTCACCCAGGCGGAGTGGACGCGGGTGATGGGCACGAACCCCAGCCATTTCCCGGACTGCGCACGCTGCCCGGTCGAACAGGTCACGTTTGACCAAGTGAACGGCTTCCTCGCGCGGCTCAACGGGAACGCGGTCGCCATGCGGTTCCGGCTGCCCACCGAGGCCGAGTGGGAATACGCGTGCCGCGCAGGATCGACAACGCCCTTCAATGTGGGACCGCAGCTCAGCGCGGACGCGGCGAACGTCGACGGCCGACATCCGTATGGGGACGGCCAGGCCGGAGCGACGCGTGACAGGACGGTGGCGGTCGGCACGTTCCCGCCCAACGCCTGGGGGCTTTTTGACACGCACGGCAACGTGTGGGAATGGACCAACGACTGGTACGGTCCGTACGAGGCGGCGCGCGGCACGGACCCGCAAGGCGCCGAGCGCGGGACCCTGCGCGTCATCCGCGGCGGCAGCTGGAAGTTCGACGCGAACAGCGCGCGCTGTGCCCTGCGTGACACCCACGCGCCACAGGACAAGGGTTACAGCCTGGGCTTCCGGGTGGTCGCTGAACCGATCCGTTCTCGCTCCGGCCCGGAATAACCTCTCCGGGAGAGGTTTCTCGCAATAACCTCTCCG
>JAPKZP010000483.1 GCA_026393735.1 Acidobacteriota bacterium | reverse complement strand
CGTCGAGCCTGTGCTTCGGGAGGATCGGCAGCGCATCGAGCAGGCGGAGTCCAGGACCGAAGGCCGACGGAAACGTCAGCACGATCGTGTTCGCGTCGGGCGCGGCCACGGCGATGGGTTTGCCGCCGACCTGGATCGCGTCCGCAAGCGGGCTGCCGGTCTTGTCGTCGTAGACCGCGGCAAAGGAGAATACGACGTCGGCCGACGTGAAGGGCTGGCCGTCGGAGAACTGGACGCCGCGGCGCAGATTGAGGGTGCATGTGAGCCCGTCGGCAGTGCACGCGTACTTCTCCGCGAGCCACGGATCGAGCTGCTGGGTGGCGCGGTTGATGCGCAGCAGCTTCGCGTGCGTAAGCATGGCAACCAGGGTCGACGCGAAGTCGCGGACGGCGACGGGGTTGAAGGACCGCGGCTCGCTGCGCAGCGTGGCCACGAGCGACCCCCCTCGCGCGGGTGTCGCGGCTGTGCGCTTCGCCACGGGCTGGGCCTGTCGAGCCCCGGCCGGCTGGGTGGCGACCGACTGCGCCGCGACCATGCGGACCCAGCTGTCGCCCCTGGGTACGCTCCCCGTGAGTCCGATTCCGATGATGGCCGCTGCTATCCACACGCGCCGAACCTGGGTCATGCCAGACACCTCGTAGTCGAGGTATCGGCCCGAGGCTCCGCCTTGAACAGCGCGCCCCTCACCACCCGACAAACCTCTCCCGGAGAGGTTTCTGGTTTCCAAACCTCTCCCGGAGCGGTTGTCGGCGGAGCGGTTGTCGGGCTCGGCCTGTCTCAGTCTGCCCAGAGCGATCCCAACTCCATGGCGACCTCGGCGAAGGGTTCCGCGCGGACGATGTCGGCTCCGCCATGCGTGGCAAGGATGGTCCAGCGACCAGCCTCCAGGCGGAGCACCTCGAGCGTGCGCGCTGTGGGGTCGATCAGCCACGCGTGGCTCACGCTCTCGCGGGCATAGATGGCCAGCTTCTTCGAGCGGTCCAGGATGGCGGTTGACGGTGAGAGGATCTCGCAAATCCAGTCGGGCGCGAGCGGGAAGTACGCGGTCGCGGGCAGCCGTGGCATCCGGTTCCGGCGCCAACCGGCGAGGTCCGGAACGAGCACGTCGCGGCCAAAGTGCAATTCGGGCTCGTCGAGGATCCACCAGCCGCCAGGGCCGCCGATGCCGTGGTCGTACGGTCCTCCAATCAGCACGCCCAGCGACGAGTAGGTCCGCGCGTGCTCCGGCGCAGGTCTTGGCGATGCGTGGAGTTCGCCATCGACGATTTCCGCGACGACGATGTCCGGCAGAGCGACCAGGTCGTCGTACGTCGCGGGGCGATCAAACGGAGGCACCCTCGGCATCGGCCGCATCATACATCGTCGTCTTGCACGAGGGATGCCGGGCGGGCAGCCGCCGGAAGTGGCCTTGTTCCGGCGTCACGCACCGTGACAGACGGCAGGCGCTGCCACCCCGGAATGGCCTGACGGTGGCACATTCCGCAACCCGGCGGGCGTGGGGCATGGGTGGAGGCCAGACTCCGGGATCCCATCCTCGACGTTGCGCGCGTCTCGCCGGGCGCGTAGGATACCCGCAACGTTTCGTTCAGGCAGTTTCGTGAGGCCCACCGCGCCGAGAGCGGACGGTGCCTTCTGTCGCAGGCCTTCTGTCGCAGGCCATCACCGCTGCTCCACGGCCCTCCCCCGGGG
>JAPKZP010000759.1 GCA_026393735.1 Acidobacteriota bacterium | reverse complement strand
TGGTCCTCTACCTCTGCTCGTCACCGTTCATCGCACCGAATGAAGTCGGTTTCGTCCGGCGATGGGTCCAGGCGATCCGCGCGTCCGACGACCCCGTGGTCCGGACCGTCAACGTGTTGATTCGCCCGCACCCGCAGAATGCCGAGCAATGGGTCGGTGTCGACCTGGCGGATATGCCTGGGGCGGCGCTGTGGCCAAAGGGCGGGGCGAACCCCATCGACGAACTGGCGCGATCCGATTACTACCACTCGATGCACTTCAGCGCCGCCGTCGTGGGTGTCAATACGAGCGCGCAGGTCGAGTCGTCGATCCTCGGGCGACCGGTCCTGACGGTGTTGTCACCCGACTTCAGCCAGACCCAGGAGGGCACGCTGCACTTCCAGCACCTGAACAGCGGACTCCTACGAGTGGGCAAGGACCTGGACGAACACGTCGGGCAGCTTGCAGAGATCCTGCGAAATCCCGGAGTGCCGGACGCACGGTCGCAAGCGTTCGTCGCATCGTTCGTTCGACCGCACGGGCGGGACGTGCCGGCGACCGGCCTTTTCGTCGACGCCATCGAACATCTTGCCGCTCGGGAATCTGCAGGCACGCCAGTACCCGTCCCCCTGTCCGCGGCCGTCGTCCGCACTCTGTCGCTGCCTGCTGCGGCGCTGGCATGGCTCGCGTCTGGCGGTCTGTCGAAGATGCGGCGCACGCCCAAACAGAAACCCGTTCAGGCGGGAAAGCGCGCGGCGGGGAAGGGCACGGAGAGTCCCGGCGCGAGCGGCAAGAGGGCGCGTTGAAGATTCTGTTCGTGATGGAGACGCCGGAGTACCTCCGGTTCTTCGATTCGACGTTCAGCTACTTGCTGGACCACGGACACGCGCTCGTGCTGGCCGTCACAGAAGACAAGCAGAAAAAGCCCGTCCGCCTCGAGCGATTCGAAGAGGGCCACCCGTCGTTGACGATTGCGGGCGTGGCGCCGCCACACGAAGGCATCTGGGGCGAGATTGCGAAAGGCCTTCGGGGAACCGTGGACTATGTCCGGTTTCTGCATCCCGACTACCGGCATGCGCCGGCCTTGCGAAACCGGATGAAGCGGAAGGTGTTGCCGGTGGCCTTCCAGCCACTTGGACTCGTGACGTCCTGGCCGGAGCCGGTCGTAGCATCCGCGTTGAGGTTCCTGTCCGCCTGCGAAACCGCCGTGCCTGTGAGCCCGGGCATCAGAGACTTCGTCGCCGGCCATCAGCCCGACGCCGTATGGGTGACACCGTTGGTCGATGCGGCGTCCGCCGAGGTTGACTTTGTGAAGGCCGCCCGCTCGTTGGGCATTCCGGCCGGCGTTTGTGTCGCAAGCTGGGACAACCTGACCAACAAGGGGCTGCTGAGAACCCAGCTCGATCGGGTGACGGTGTGGAACGAACGCCAACGCGATGAGGCCGTGCGATACCACGGGATCGCCGCCGACAAGGTCGTCGCGACCGGTGCGCAGCCATTCGACCGGTGGTTCGAGCGCGGGCCCTCGACCGACCGGCAGAGCTTCTGCCGAATGGTCGGCTTGCCCGCTGACCGTCCGTTCATCGTCTTCACGGGATCGTCTGGGTTCATCTCCGAAGGCCAGGCCGAGGTGGCGTTCGTGCGCCGGTGGCTCGCCGCTCTCCGAGGGGCTCCCGATTCGCGGATCGCACACCTCGGGGTCGTGGTGAGACCTCATCCCTACAACGGAGCGGCCTGGGAAGGGCAAGATCTGAGTGGTTTCGGCCCGACCACCGTGTGGCCCAGGGGGCGCTACAACCCC
>JAPKZP010000646.1 GCA_026393735.1 Acidobacteriota bacterium | reverse complement strand
GCACCGCCGCCTTTCGGGATCGGACGCGGCCGTACGAGGCATTCGTGGCCGACATCCGTGCAAGGAACGCGAGCCCTCACGAGGGAGACGTCGTCGTGGCGAGCGAGGCCGTCGCCCGTCCCATTCCAGTGCTCTACCGGGACGTGGCCGCCCAGGCCGCGTTCTGCATGGACAATCTTCGCGTCGAGATCCGCTGACGTCGAGGAGACGTCGCGACCGAGCGTTCGCGTCAGGTCGCCGCCACCGGCACCGGCTGGACCGGCACGAGCACTTATCGAGCGCTGCCTGAGGAGGACACCGTCCGGTCGGCCAGCAGCGCCACGCTCAAAGCATAGGTGTGGGCGCAGTTGTAGGCGAGCAGTGCTTCGTAGTTCGCGTAGACGAGGTAGCTGTGCGTGTCGACGCGGACGAGCGACGCCGGGGCGTCACTCTGAGGGAGCGCCGACTTGTTCACCTGCTTCACGCCGAGCGTGTGCCAGGCCGACAGCGGCCGCGGTTCGCTCATCTCGCGCAGTGCGGTACACGACCCCGTCATGCGGAGGGGCACCGCCTGGCTCACGCGTGCTGCGGTCGCCGCGTTGAGCCTCACTTCGCGACCCCAGCGGTACTCGGCGGCCCAGCCGTGTTCCTTGAGGTAGTTGGCGATGGAGGCCAGGACATCGGGCGTCGAGGCCCAGATGTCGCGGCGGCCGTCGGCGTCGAAGTCCACGGCGTACTTCAGGTAGCTCGACGGCATGAACTGCGGCTGGCCCATCGCGCCGGCCCACGACCCTTTCAACGCGGAGATCGTCACGTCGCCGCGATCCAGAATCTGGAGCGCCGCAAAGATCTCCTCGCGGAACATCGTCGCGCGGCGCGTGTCGAAGGAGAGCGTGGCCAGCGCTGAAATCGCCGGCCTGACGCCGCTGAACCGGCCGAAGTTCGATTCGAGGCCCCAGATGGCCACGACAATCGAGCCCGGCACGCCGTACGCCGCCGTGACCTTGCCGAGCAGCGTGCGCTGGCGCTTGGCGGCGTCGCGGGCGTCTCGGACGACGCGCGCGGGAAGCCGGCGCTTGAGGTACTCGTCGAGCGTGAGCGTGAGCTCGGCCTGGGTGCGGTCCCGGTCGACGACGACCGGGAGGCGCTCGACCGACATCAGGGCCTCGTCGACCGTTCGCCGGGAGATGCCGCGAGCGAGGGCTTCGGCGCGCAGGGCGACGAGCCACTCCTCGAACGTCGGCGACGCAGCGACGGGCGCGGTCGGCGCCGGCGCCTGGACCTGCGGCGCGTGCGCCTGCAGCTCACGCGCAGCGGCCGCGGGCGCCGACCCGTAGAGCGCGGCCAGGACGACAGCAGCGGACAGACGCACGATGACCCTCACGTGTTCATCTTGCCAGATTTCTCAGGCAAGCCGGCGTAAACTGATCGCGGGACGTCCGAGGACCTGCAACATGACTACGAGTCTGCGAGTTCTGACGGGGATTGTGGTGCTGACGTGTCTGGGCGCGCTGCCGCGGCCGGCGCGCGCGCAGGGGGCGGAGCGCACCGTCTACGTGAATGTCTTCGACCAGTCCGGCGCGCCTGTTCCCGCGCTGGGCGCCGACTACTTCGCCATCCGCGAAGGCGGCCGGGACCGCGAGGTCGTCCGTGTCCAGCCGTCCGCCGTGCCGATGCACGTGGCCGTGGTGGTCGACACGAGCGCGTATGTCGAGAGCGCGATGGACGTGTGCCGCAACGCGATCTCGGCGTTCGTCGAGCGTGTGGCTGTCGGGAACCTCGTCGCGATCTACGAGTTCGGGAACCGGGTCAACACGGTCGTCCCGTTCACCCGGGATGGCGCGGAACTGAAGGACGGCATCGGCCGCCTCGTCGTCCGGGCGAACAGCGTGCCGCGCCTCGTCGATGCGGTCGAGCAGGCTGCGCGCGACCTGCGTCGCGCAGAAGCGAGGAGGCCCGTCATCGTCGCGTTGACCGTCGGTGCAAACGACGGCAGCGAACGGTCCGCCGGGTCCGTCATTAAGGTGCTCATCGAGCAATCCGTGTCGCTGTACGCCGTGGAACTCGACAGCGCGACGGCGAGTGCGTTGTCGGCCAGCGGAGGCAGCGAGATCGACCGGCTGGGCCGCCTGAAGCAGCTGTCCGCGTCCGGAGAGGCGAGCCGCGAGCGCGCGCAGATGGTGGAGCAAGGCACGGCCCTGACCGCCGGATCGCTGCAGAAAGTCGCGGCCGCGATGGCCTTCGGCCCGGCCATGGATCGGATCAGGGCGGACCTGGAGGCGGCCTACGCGCTGACCTTCGATCGTCCCGGATCGGGCAAGCTGAAAGACCTCCAGGTCGGCGTGATGCTCCAGGACGTCGTCGTGCGGGCAATTGCCGCGCCGACGGCCGCGAAGTAGGAGCGCGCGCCGGCCCGGCCGAGGCCCGGCCGGGCCCGGCCAGCGTCTTCATTTCAGCAGCAAGGCCATTGTCAGTTCGAGAAACCGCGGCAGGTCGACGTCGGCCGCTGCCGTGCAATTCGGAACGAAGGTCTCGCTGATCATGAATGACCCGTCTGGCTCACCGAGTGACGGGGCGGAGCGCCGCACCGGCGCTGCCCGGTAGGCGACGGTCATCCCCGACGTCAGCTCGCCGCGGGTCTCGACATCCACGAAGACCTTGACCATCGTGAAGAGCGACGGATCCAGAAACGCGGCAATGGCCATCGGATCCGGCAGCATCCGCGGCCGATCGATGCCGTTCGCGCGGTTACGGGCGAGCGTCGGCAGAATGATGCTGGCGACTGCTTGGGCGGCCTTCTTGCCGCTCGCCTGCAGCTTCAGGAGTTGTGCCTCGCTGAACGTGCCCTTCCGGACGGGATCCATGCCGACCATGGTGAGCTTCACACCGGAGTGAAACACGATGCGGGCCGCCTC
>JAPKZP010000227.1 GCA_026393735.1 Acidobacteriota bacterium | reverse complement strand
GCCAACGTGTTCATTCAGGCCAAGAACCTGCACTATGGCTTGGACTTCTGCCCGGCGTTCTGGGACTGGTTGATCGAAGCGAACGCCGCGGGCAAGGTCCTCAGCATCGAGAAGGTCGGGGACGAAATCGACGCGGGAGCGGACCAACTGGCGTCGTGGGCAGCCGCACGAGGAACTGGGTTCTTCGTGAAGCCCGATGCGACTCTTCTGCCGGCCCTCGCGTCAGTGAGCACCTGGGCGACCGGCCAGGGCTACGAGCCGGCGGCCGTCAACACGTTTCTTCAGATCGCCGACTACTACCTGGTGGCTCACGCGCTCGCCCACGGGCACACGGTCGTCACTCACGAAGTAGCGGCACCGTCCACCAAGAAGATCAAGATACCCAATGCCTGCATCGGTGTCGGCGTGAAGTGCATGACGCCGTTCGAGATGCTACGCCACGAGCGCGCCCGTTTCGTGCTTGGGCGGTCAGCGTAACGCCCCGCCTTGCGGAGCGAATTCGATCGTGACTGCGCGATCGGTTATCGCCTTTGCCTCCGAATGTAGCCGGAGTACGCGATTTCCGGCCGACATCTGACGATGCACGGCGTCGACATTCTGTCCTAGATAACCGCTATGTCATAACCGATCAACAGGCCAGAATCGTTGAAATGTGGCCTGAAATCGCCAATCAGACAACGGGCCTTCTAAGCCGGGGGTCCCGCGTTCGAGTCGCGGCGGGCGCGCCAGTTTCCTCGGATCACGCGCGACAGACCGAGCTGCTGCCACTCCACCAACTGGCCAACGAGTTCCATGTCCACATTCGAACATTGCGGGCCGCTGTCCGAACGGGCAGACTCGACGCGTACTTTTCCGTGAAGTCCGTGTTTGGCCGGCCTCTGCGATTCGCTACGCGGGCCGCTGCCGAGAGGTTCATGGCCACACACTATCGCCGGTTCGCCGGGCAGCAGGTGTGTCCGTCTCCCCTCCCGACGGTCCCGAACGACTACGACCAGCAACTCCGGGACCTTCGTCGTCGGCTCGGGCTCACGCAAGACGGCCTGGCCCGACGCATTGGCGCGGCCGGAAAGGCCGTCGTCTATCAGCGGGAGTCGAGAAAGAGAACACCGTCGCCGGTCCTCTGGCAACAGGTTCTCCGGTTACAACGCGACGACGCGCGCACAGTCGGCCGTAGCACGCCACGTGTGCTAGAGTATTCCGTACATGATCCGGTCGTTAGCCGACGACGCGACCAAGGACATCTGGAACGGCGTCAACAGTAAGGCCGCTCGGAGGATTCCTCGAGCCATCTGGCCGGTGATCCAGCGCAAACTGGATCAGATCGACTCGGTGACCAAGCTCGACGCCCTGCGGATTCCGCCGGGGAATAGGCTCCACCGACTGGTCGATGAGCTGGCCGGATTTCACGCGATTCGCGTAAACGACCAGTATCGGATCATCTTTCGGTTCGAGGGAGAACACGCCTTCGACGTGCGGTGCACCGACTACCACTGAGGAGTATTGCGATGCTGCCGACTCATCGTCCCCCCACCCATCCCGGCGAAATGCTGCTCGAGGAGTTCCTCAAGCCGCTGGACGTATCGCAGGTCGAGGCCGCCCGCCGGATGAACATTCCGTTCCAGCGCCTCAACGCCATCATCAAGGGGCGCCGGGCGGTCAGTGCCGACACCGCCCTTCTCTTGGAAGGCTTGACGCGCTGGGACGCCCAGATCTGGCTGACGCTGCAAGCGAAGTGGGATCTCTGGCATGCGCTGCGCGCGCGAGGTCGGCGACCCAGAGTAAAGGCACTCCCAAGGCTGACGGCACAGGCCGCCGGCTGAGTCTTCGACTGCATCGAGACAGGCAACCCTGACATGGCAAGAAAGACGACGACCATTGCCTGCCTATGAGAAGAGCAGCGGCAACGTGTTCGCCGACCTCGGCCTGCCCCATCCGGAACAGGAACTGCTCAAGGCCAGACTGACGCTGCAAATCTACCGCACCATCAAGGCGCGCCGCCTGACGCAAGCGCAGGCAGGGGAGATCCTGGGCATCAACCAGCCGCACGTGTCGCTGCTGCTCCGCAACCGGTCTGGGAATGTCCCGGTGGAACGACTGATGGAGTTTCTGACGGCGCTCGGGCACGACGTGGAGATCCGCGTGAAGCGCACACGCAAACCACACGGGCAGATGTCGGTCGTCGTGGCGGCCTGAGTGACCGGTGCTCGACCCCACCACACGTGATTGATACCCCGAAATTCGCCTTCCGGCGAGGCAGCCCAATCGTTGGAGCGCGGCGCGAGATCCGGTAACAGTAAATCGTTCACAAACGGTGGTTTGGCGGCGGGGCGAGTTCAGGCGCAATCAGTACGCCCGTAGCTCACTGGGATAGTGGTGAAGCGATCACAGAGCTTCTAAGCCGGGGGTCCCGCGTTCGAGTCGCGCCCTTCGGCGAACTCAGGGCGCCCTGAGCCTGTCGAAGGGCGGCGGGCGCGCCAGATCTCCTCAGATGTCCTTCGTGGCGCAGGGCTTTAGCCCTTCGAGGGGTCGCCGAAGGCACACTGCCGCGACCGATCGCAACGTACCAACTGAAGTACTTTCGTGGATTTCTGGCCATTTGTAGCGCAGGTCGATCGTCGCCTGCGCATCGCTCTCCATTCGCTTCCAATGTGCCCCTGGCCGATGGCATCGTCATGGCTAATGGAAGGGGACGCGCTGTCGGCAGCACCGTCCGCGCTAAGGACGATGCGGACCAGCCTCAATCTCTCTCAAGCGGAATGTGCGACAGCGCTTGGCGTCGCGCTCGAGACATTTCGCACCTGGGACTCGGGGCGACGGCCACCACCAACCGCCGTCGTCCGCCGCGCAGAGGCACTCGCACCGAAGCGCCCAGCGTATCAGCGGCTGCCCCTACAACTCCTGGCGGAGGAACTCCACGTACATGTGCGGACCTTGCGCGCCGCAGCGCGTGACGGACGCCTCACCGCGACATTCATTCCGCGACCGATCTTCGGGAAGCTCACTGCCACCGCCACGCGTGAGGCCGGAGCACGATTCATGGCAACGTGGTATCGACGAACGTACGGACGCGGCCGGCGGCGGCTCGTGGCCGTGTGTCGCGTGACCGTGCCGGCGAACTACGCGGCCATCCTCGTGGTCCTGCGGTGCGGACATGGGGTCGGTCGCGCGCAAGCGGCCACCCGCCCATTTCTATCGGGTGGACTCCAGCCGGGATGTGACGGCGTCCTGGACTTCGGTCGCACAATCGACCGCGCGCTCCGCATCGTCGGCATCCAGTTGGGGGAGGTCGCCGGGGTAGCGCACGTCGACACCGTAGTCGGTTAACTAGACCGCTGCGGAGAGGGCGGTCGCGAGCGCACCGTCGACTGGGGCGATAAGGTCGAGAAGTCGTCCGAGGTCGTGAGTCTTTGGGAACTCGACCTGATGGGCGACCAGATACGCCTTCAGGAACTTCTCGGCCGCCTGCTGCGCGTGAAACCCGATCGCGCCGTGATACGGGAGCTTCTCGGCGAGGAGGTGCCGAGCCACGCTGAGGTCCTCATCGGCACGCGCGACCCATTGGGCGACGATCTCTCGGCGAATCTCGTCAGGCGGCTTCATAAACAACCTGGCCCTGTCGATCAGCCGGATAGGCGATGGTTCCCACCACGCCCTTG
>JAPKZP010000661.1 GCA_026393735.1 Acidobacteriota bacterium | reverse complement strand
GCCGGGGTCATGGTGATGCCCCTGCTGAATTGCGGGGTGGTGGTCGTGAACCGGACCTTGTACCCCATCGAAAAGGGCGTCGTGAATCCGTCGACGTCGCAGCTGTTGATGATCCCGTTGCTGAGCGGGCCGGTGGTGCACGTGTACCCGTTCTGGTTCCAGCTGGCCAGGCCGAAGTTGCCGGCGCGCACGAGCCGCTCGGCGCCCGGTCCGTCGAGCGGGGGCTGGTTGGTGTTCCACTGCATGGCGGCTTCCGCGATGATCGTCGCGTCCGAGAGGCCGATGTACCGGCCAACCTGCCAGATCCCCCCGTACTGCAGTTGATTGATGTTCATCGGGAAGTAGCCCGGCGCTTCCCGGCCGACGTACTCGGTCTTCATGTACCCGTACGGCCCGAGGCCGGAGAGCGACCCCTCGATGAAGGCCGGGGCGTTGCGCTGCGCGGGGAAGTCCAGCGTCCGGGTGAACTGCCCGCTCAGCGCAAGGTTGCGCACGCCGGTCGACGCGCTCACCGCGAACGACTTCACGGGCTGGAAGTTGGTGTTGATCGCGAAGGTGAGCGCATCAGTCCCCACCACCGGCGCATTGTTCGGGAAGGGATTCGTGTAGTCGGCGTAGTAGACGCCGATCTCCGTCCCAATCGGCTCGACGAACTTCTTGACCGACACGCCCCAGCCGCTCCACCGCGACGGTTCCGTCGTGCAGTTGGGACAGTCGGGCCCGCCGTTCGGGTAGACCCCGTTCGGATAGAGCTTCCCGTTGTAGTAGTTCCTGGTCTTGACGAGCAGGGCCGACGGCCTGTCGGGGAGCCCGGCGGCCGTGGCGATGTTGCAGCCCGGGTTGAAGCCGTCGTCGAGGGTGCTGAAGTAGGTGCCGCACCCGGGGATGACGGAGCTTCTGAACTCGAGGTTCACGAAGCCGTCGATGTTGAACCCGGCCGGCCCCACCACGTTGGCGTAGACGCGGTTCACCGGCAGTTTCCCGCCGTTGGCGATCCGCGCCCCGGTGGTCGTCGCCCAGGCGAAGTCCATCGGGTTGACCGAGTTGATGCCCGGGTAGAAGAGCCCTTCACCCCAGTCCAGCGCCTGGCGGCCGACCCGCAGGAGCATCCGCGTCTGGCCGACCTTGTAGTTCCCGAAGAAGAACGCGTCGTAGATGTCGATGCCCGTGAACTTGGCCGCGCCGATGTTGCCCGCGTCGGTGAGCCGCGTGTTGGGCGTGTAGCTGGTCATGCCGCTGCCGTGAGGCACGTTCCTCGACTCGAGGACCATGTCGTACAACGCGCGCACGCGGAGGAAAACACCCTGGCCGGAGCTGTGACGGACGGTCAGCTCCCCGGTCCAGGTCATCGGAGCGGTGAAGAGCTGATCCCGCCGCGGGAAGTTCAGGTTACCGTCGTCGTTGACGCCGACCGCGCCGCTGGCTCCTGGAAACTCGGGGTTGTCGCCCTGGCCGGCGCCAGCGCCCACCAGCTGCGGCTGCGGCGCCCCGCTGCGCGTCGCGGCCCCGACGGTCATGGTGGACTTGAAGAGGCCCAGCAGCTTCCCGTTGAACCAGGCGTACTGCTGTGCGTGCGCGGTCGCTGGCCCGAAAAGGGCGGACACGAGCACGATGAGAGTCGGGAGGACGCGGCGATGGATCGAGTGTGTGGTGTTCATCGCGGCTCTCCTACTCCAGCCCCAGGCTGCGAAGGCGGCTTGGCAGGTAATCGTTGATCCGGGCCTTGAAGCCCCAGCGCATCGGGAATGGCTCCATGTTGTTCAGGTACGAGACCAGGTAGGCGCCGGAGCCGATGTCGTGGTTGATCGTCGCGGCGTACCAGGGCACCTGCACGTCGTAGAACTGCATCATGTGGTAATCGCCGAAGCGGACCAGCTTGCCGGTCTTGTCGTAGTCCTCCTCCTGGGCCACCTGCCAGGTGTCCTCGTCGACGTAGAAGACGCGGCGGTAGAACTTGTGGGATTTGATGCGCGTGGCCTCGACCACCCAGACGCGATGGCGCTCGTAGCGCAGCAGGTCGGGGTCGAGATTGCGCGCCCTGATGATGTCCGGGTAGCGAAGCGTCCGGTCGGCGATCCGGTAACCGTTGTAGCCGATGAGCAGCTCGCGCTTGCCGATGAGCTTCCAGCTGAAGCGGTCCGGCGCCCCCTGCCAGCCGTCGTTCTGGTCGGCGAGCCGCAGTCCGCCCGTCAGCATCTCCTGCGTGTCGTACTCGTACGCGGGCATGCGGCGCGTGTCGAGCGTCTGGGGCAGAAAGACCCACCGGGTGCGCGGGTCACTGACGGGGTCAATCGGCTCCCATGTCGCGGCACGTATCCCGATCGCCGCCGGCGGCGACAGATAGAATCCGGTGGCGTTGTACAGACGGCCCTCGCGCGAGTCCAGCATGTACCCCTGCTGGTCGTAGGCCACGTTCATCCGGAACCGCACCACGTAGAACTTCCCCGACGGATCCACCGGCGCCCAGACGTACTGCCGCTCGACCGACCCGCCGCGCCAGCGGAACACGTGGTTCCACATCACCTGCAGGCCGTTCTCCGGGATCGGGAAGGGCACGGCGCTACGGCCGACGTCGCGCACGTGATAGCCGTCGGTCTTTGCGGTGCCTGCGTGCTTCTTCACCTCGGCCAGCACGTCCTCGGGATACGACGCGCTGCGCCGCGTGGGGTACACGTTCATGCGGAACGTCCGGGCATCGCGCTTCAGCAGCGTCATGTGGCCGGCGCTCAGCAGGTCCTTGTACTCGGCGGCGTTCTTTGCGGTGATGGTGTAGAGCGGCTTGTCGTCCGCGAACGGATCGACATACCCGACCTTGGGATCGATGGGCGGCGCCTTCGGTAGTCCGCCGGTCCACGCCGGGATGCTGCCGTCGGCATTGCCGGCCCGCTCGGCACCGACCGGCGTCAGGTCGGCATCGAGCCTCGCGGCCTGTTCTGCCACGGATGGAGCCCTGCTTGCCGTGATGCTCCCGATCGCCAGGAGCATGGCCAGTGCGACCAGGCACAGTCTGCGCATCTCTTTCTCTCCCTGCAAGACGATGAACGCGAAATCAGTCCTATGCGGCAGTGGCATCACCATCCGCGCGACGATCAGCCGGCGGAGGTTGGCGCACCCGGGTTGCGCAGCCGTTCGATCAACTCCATGCCCTCACTGGCCGACACGTGCTCGAACCTGATCTCGGGCCGGCCGCCCGAGAGTTCGATGGCGCCGAGAATGCGCCGGTACATGTCCGAGCAGAGGTGTGCCTCGAGCGCCTCATCGGAGTCCCAGCGCTCGATGAACACGATGGCGGGCTCGGGTCCCTGCTCGTAGTAGATGTCGCAGGCGTTGCAACCCGGCTGGGCCCTAACGGGCCCTTGCACTGACTGCAGGACCTCACGCACGACTCCCTGTCGGTCCAGCGGTGGCAGGATCCTGACCGTCCCGATAATCATGAGGGCATACACTGCTCGATCCGTGCCAGCGCCTGACTCCACGAGAAGATACGGCCTAACTCGATGGCTTGACTGGCGAAGCAGCAGTTTCCATCCGATCGACGGGACCGCCGCGAGGTCGTTCACGGGACGGAATATCGTCCCCGGGACGGTATATCGGCCAACGGGACAGGTCTGGGAAGCTCAAAACTGGTCGCGTGCCCGCGGTAACCGAACTCGAGCGACGCCCGCCTGGTGAGATCGACGCCGACGGTCCGGAAGATCTGCCACGTGAACGTCGAGCCGGTGCCGAAGCCGCCGATCTCCGTGTACACCTGCGCATGCCGGGGCTCGCCCGCTGCGTTCACACGAGGGCGCCGACCGGCGGAGCTTCGCGCGCCATACGGCACGCGGCGCACACCGTCAGAACAGCATCCTCAGCGCCTGATCGACGAACTGCTCCAGCGAGATCATCGTCAGCGCCAGCGGCGCCACGGGGGCCAGCGTCACGGCCGCCAGCTGCACGACGGTCTGCCATGTGAACGGTACCAGCCTCATGCCCTTCACGATCTCAAAGCTGTTTCCCAGGTCGGCCAGGGACTGGATGTCCGCGCTGCCGACCAGCGGCTCGTCGGCCGGCGCGCCGCCGCGTATCCACTTCCGATCGAACTCGCGGACGTACCGCTGCGCCAGCATGCCGTACTCGCCCAGGCCGGTGCGCTTGGCGGCTGCGAGCTTCAGGCTGAAGACCAGCATGGGCCCGAGCACGGCGAACAGCATGACGGCCACCAGTCCGACCAGTTCCAGTTTGAACTCGGGTAGCGTGGCACCCGCATAGAAGATCCGGCTCGCAATCGTCCCGGCGAGGATCGTGCCCTGAGCCACCAGCAGCGGCGCAAAGGCGTGGCCGACCAGCGCGAGGAAGCCCAGGCCGCCGCACCGATCCGGATGCGTCGGCACGAGCGTCAGCTCGAGGCGCGACACCTGCCAGAGGAAGCGCGCCCAGATGAAGAGCCGGAAATACCATCGGATGAGCAGGAACTGGACCACCGGCAGGCTCACGCATCCCAGCCACCAGCCGGCCAGGGTCGGCTGCAACAGGCCATTCGCCGACACGCCGTACCACGTCGGCACCTCGATGGCGAGTGACCGCCAGATGATGCCCACCCCGACAATGTAGACGAACGCGATGAGCAACACCTCCGCAGTGACCGAATTGCGCAGGCGCATCGCCGAGGCGACAATGGCGTCGAACTTCTCCCGGGCGGCGTCCGGAACCACACCGCGCTCCGCGAACCGGCTCACCGTGGGGCCCAGTCGTCGATTGACGAGCAGTTCCGCCACGATCAGCAGCGGCAGCGCCAGCAGCAGCCGAACGTGCATCTCCACGTCGGAGAGGAACGGCAGTGTGACGCGTCCGTTCCAGGCGAGCCCCTCCGCCACCGACAACACCAGCAGCGGCAGCCAGGTCAGGCAGACCGCCACGACGACGCGGCGATGCATCAATTCCAGCGCATCCCCGGTCAGGTGTGTCCGCCGGAAGAGCTGGTAGAGTGGTCCGCCGAGAACCAGTGAAAAGTCCTCCGGTTCCTTCACGATCGGTCCGCCGGACGTGGGCATTTGCGTGTTCCTCCCCGGGGGCTCGACAGACAAGCGCAACGACGCGGGCCTCACGTCGCCGATGCGCCGGGTTCGCTCGTTGATGCCATGTTCCACCTCCAGCTCAGCCTGCTAGCGCCGTTTCGCGTCCTGCGGACCGGCGGGTCATGAGGTCTCCCGAAGAAGAGGCTTACGCCGGGCCATCCTCCGGCTGCCTGCTCCGCTGGATCCCCAGCTTCTTCATGCGGCTGTAGAGGGTGGCAGGATTGAGCCCGAGCGCGGCCGCGGCGCCCTTCGGCCCCTTGATGCGCCATCCCGTGCTCTCGAGTACCCGCACGATGTGCTCGCGGTCGGCGTCTGCCAGCGTCTGCGGTGGCGCGACACTCGGCGCGGCATCCGCCAGCATCGGCACCCTCAGCGTGTCGCCCGTGGTGACGATGGCCCCGTGCTCGATGACGTTCCGCAGCTCCCGGACGTTGCCCGGCCACGGATGTCGCTGCAGCGCCTCCATCGTCGCGCGCGGCACCTGGGTGATCTTCTTGCCCATGCGGGCTGAGAGCTCCTCGAGAAACGCCCAGACCAGCAGCGGAATGTCCTCCGTCCGCTCGCGCAGCGGCGGCATGCGGATGGGGAAGACGTTGAGGCGGTAGAACAGGTCTTCCCGGAAGCGCCCCTTGCGGACCTCCTCCGACAGATCGCGATTGGTGGCGGCGATCAGGCGCACGTTGACCTTGATCGTCCTCGGGCTGCCGAGCCGCTCGAACTCGCCCTCCTGCAGGACGCGCAGCAGTTTCACCTGCACGTCGGCCGGCAGTTCGCCCACCTCGTCGAGGAAGATGGTCG